>JBIISU010000155.1:0-3736 GCA_044340815.1 Opitutales bacterium
TTCGTCGCGAAGATCGAAGCGGTGGGAAGGCCGATGTAGCCGAGGCCGAGGACGCAGAGGGAGGGCATGCGAGTTCGAGGAAGGGAGGACCCGAGGGCCGGAAGAAGCGGGGGAGGGAGTTGAAGTTGATCCGTTGACGGTTGGCTAGTTGGCCGGAGGGGAGCCGAAGACCGGTTGATGAGCGAGGGCATCGCATCCCTGCCTTGCTTCAGCCAGGCCAGGACGCAGGGCTGACCCTGCCGGATGCATCCCTTGTCAACGGGCCAACCGATCAACAGGTCAACTTTGTGGCGCTCTCATGTCCTGCATCCGGATGCTCCAGCGGGAGACTTCTTCGATCTCGTCGAGCGGGATGGGCGGTGGGGCAACGTGATGGGCGGCGTCCAGGAAAGCGGTGAGGGCTTCGCGATGGCCTTTGCCGCGGGCGGGACCGCCGAGCCAGGCCGGTCGGGCCGAAGCTCCCGGGAGGTTGGTGGAACGCAGCGAACGCCAATTGTCGACCTCGGCTGACCAACCGTCTCCGGCGACGGCGATGCGTTCCTTGGGCAGATGGGCCGGGAGGTCCGTACGGTAGTGGAGCGCGGCGGCGTCGCCGTTGGCGAACGCCAGCTCGAAACAGCCTCCATCCTGTCCATCGAAGTCGCGCGACAAGCAGCGGACGGAGACGATCGGGCTGCCGGCCAGGAAGCGCAGCAGGTCCACGAAGTGGCACGCCTCGCCGACGATGCGTCCCCCGCCCTGCCGCGGATCGAGCGCCCAATGGTCGGCGGGCAGGCGGCCCGCGTTGACTTCGACCGTGAAACGCCGCGGCCCCGGCTTCGCCGCGAGCGCGGCGCGCAGGCGGGCGGCGAGCGGGGCGAAGCGGCGGTTGAATCCGACGGCCAAGACGGCGAAATCCTCGGACGCGCGCGCGACGGTCAGCGTCGCGGCGAGGTCGGCTTCGGTCAGCGCGAGCGGCTTCTCGACCCAGGCGGACTTGCCGGCGCGCAGCGCCGCGCGGGCCAGTTCGCCATGTTCATCATGGCGGGTCGCGATGAAGACCGCCTCGAGCATCGGATGGCCGAGCATCGCGGCGACATCGGTCGTCGCCGTCGCGGCATCGCCGGCCAGCCGCCGGGCGGAAAGCCCCTGGGCCGAAGCGAAGGAGCCGGGCGCGCGGCCGAGGCGACGCAGCGCCGGTACGAGGACCCGGGAGGCGAAGTTGCCGCAGCCGATGACCCCGAGCCCACCGAAGCGGGGCGCTTCCTGCCCGCCGGCGCCGGCGATCGTGCGGGCGAGGGCTCGGTCCGGGACGGCGTACTCGATGAGCAGGCCATAGGCGCCGGGGCGACGGAGGTCGTCGTAGATCGCGGGCGCCCCGCCGAACGGATGGCGCGAGGTCAGCAGCGGGGCGACGTCGAGCGAGCCGGCGGCCATGAGCCCGAGCACCTCGTCGAAGTTGGCGCGGGCCGAGGAGGGGTCGGCCGGGTCGGCGGAGCCGTAGGAACGCGAGACCTGGAACGAGACCTCGTTCGCGTAGAAGTCGGCGCGGTTGAGCGCCAGGCCCGTCACGCCGACGAGGACCACGCGGCCGCGCCGACGGCAGAGGCGCGCGGCCTGGTTCACGGGTTCGTCCGAAGACGTGCTGGCCGTGATGAGCACGCCCGCCGCGCCGCCGGGCGCCAGGGAGGCGACGGAGACGCCCGGGGACGGGACGAGGGCGCCGGCCAGTTTCGCATCGGCGAGTTTCGCGGCATCCGGGTCGATGCCGACGACCTGGACGCCGCGGGCGCGCAACAGGCGGACCGCAAGCTGGCCGATGAGGCCGAGCCCCATGACCACGACCGTGTCGCCGGGGCGCGCCGCGACGAGGCGAAGGCCCTGCAGCGCGACGGCCGCGAGCGGCGCGAAGGCGGCGTGATCGGCGGAGACGCCGGCGGGCACGCGCGCGGCGAAGGCCGGATCGGCGGAGACGACCTCCGCGTGGGGCGCATTGGAGACCACGAGGTCGCCGACCGCGAAGCCCGGGACGTCGCCCGCCGCGAGGACTTCGCCGACGTGGCAATAGCCGAGCGGGATCGGTTGGGCGAGCTTGCCGCGGACCGCCGCGAGCGTGGGGAGGAGTCCCTCGCTCCGGACCTTGGCGAGCACCGCGCGGAACTTCTCGGGCTGCTGTCGGGCCTTGCTCAACCAACCCGCGCGCCCGAACTCGACCAGCATGCGTTCCGTGCCGAGCGAGACCAGCGAGCGCCGCGCCCGCACCAGCAGGCGACCGCGGCGCGGGCCGGGAGCCGGGACCTCGATCAGTTCGGTCCGGCCGGAACCGAGATGCTGGATGAGCTGGCGCAAGGGACGGCGTCAGGGCGCGACCGCGGCGGCGCGACCGGCGGAGGACTGCTCGGTGAAGGCGGCCAAGGCGGCGACCACCAACGCGAGCACGGTGAGCAAGGGCGTGAACCAGCAGAGCAGGTCGAAACTGGCGTGCAGGGCGAAGAGCACCAGCAGCGCCGCGAGGGGCAAGGCCTCCGGATGGCCGGTCCGGCAGGCCGCGCGGAGCTTGCGGCCGAACCAGTAAAGGGCGGCCAGCAGCGGCACCAGGCCGAGGAGGCCGACTTCCGCGAAGAGCTGCAGCCAATCGTGGTGGGCGTACAGGGCGCGGACCCGCAGGCGCCCGTGCCCATCCTGCAGCGCCTTTTCGTCGGCCTGATAGACCGGGGAAACCCAGCGGTAGGAACCGGCGCCCCAGCCCGTCCAAGGACGGTCGAGGGCCATGCGCCACGTCGCGGCGCGGAGCGGCGCCCGATCGTCGGTCCCCGCCTGCAGGTAACGGTCCGCCTTCCCCTTCGCCTTGTCGGCCAATTTGCCGAAATCGGCGACCGCGCCGAGCGCGAGGACGATCGCCACCGTGGCGAGGATGGCCGCCCACACCCCCGGACGCACCCTGCCCCGATCGTCGCGGTAGCCGCGGAACAAGGTCAACGGCGCGACCACCAGGCCGAGCAGGCCGACGACGATGACGGCGCCGATGCTGTTGGTCAGCGCGGCGAACAACGCCAGGACGACGGCCCCGAACGCGGCGACCAGGTGCGGGCCACCCTGGGCCGCGCGGTCCCCGGCCCGACGCAGGTGCCAGCAGGCGAGGGCCAGCGCCAAACCGGCGTTGAGGTAGAGGTAGGCGCCGGCGTGGTTGCGGTTGATGAACGTGCCGAAGACCTGCGCCTCGCGCGGGATCGCGAAACCGAGGATCGTGCCATAGCTCGGCTGGTTGAGGTAACCCCAGACCGCGAAGAGCGCCGCCGTGGCGACGGAAATCCAGGCGAGGGCCACGAGCACGCGCCGGCGCAGGCCCGCGGCGCGCACCGCGACGAAGAGCGCCCAAGGGCCGCCGAGGATCAGCAGCAACCGCCAGCCGTTCATCGCGCCGGGGTCGGCGACGTCGGAACGCAAGGGGGAGCACAGGCCCGCCGGCAGCCAAGCCACATGCGCCTCGGGGACGATCCGCCAGAAGAGGTCGCGCTCGACCACCGTGCCGTAGGCGTTCGCCATCTGCAGGGCGACGTAGGCGGCGAAGGCGAGCCCGGCCCAGAAGGGCACCGAGCGGCGGAGCCGCGGCCAAGCGTGCGGGGAGGCGGTCGGCTCGCGGAGGCAGACCCCGGCGACGAGCTGGCCGACGAGCGCCGCCAAGGGGAAGGCCAAGGCTTCGCACCAAGGATCGTTGGCGAGGCTGAAGGTCGGCGCCACGAACGGGAGCAACCCG
>JBIISU010000156.1:0-3688 GCA_044340815.1 Opitutales bacterium
CGTACGCGGGGCTCTTCGGCGTGCCCGCCGCGCAGGCGCGCGTCGCGGCGCTGACCGCGGAGGCCGTCGGCCTGCTGCAAGGCACGCGCGGCGACACCGCCTTCCTCGTCGAACTGGTCCGCCGCATGGCGGCCCGCCGGCACTGAGCTAGTCGTCGAGGCGACGGCCCGACGACGGCAGCTGCTCGGGGAGGAAGCCGTAGTAGGTGCCGAGCCAGAGTCGCCACGCGAAGCCGTGGATCAGCCAGGGGACCAGCAGCAGGACCGCGACCGCCAGCCAGACCGCCGCGGCGAAGCCGATCCAATCGTAGGCGCGCAGGACGAGCAGGACCGGCAGCAGACCGAAGGCCGTGAGCCCGTAGTTCCAGACCATCGCGCCCAGGAAAAAGCCTTCCCGCCGGCGCAGGACCATCCCGCAGGCGGCGCAGCGGTCGGGGATGGTCGCCAGACCCTTCAGTTGACCGGCCGCGCCGCAGTCCGGACAACCGCCCCGCGCGCAGCGCAGGAAGAGATCGTGGCGAAAGCGCATGCCGGAAAGTAGCCCCGTCCGGGCCCCCTGTAAAGCAAAGGGCCGGCCTCCTCGCGGAAGCCGGCCCGGTACGAGGCTGGCGGGCGCTTACTCGGCGGCCGTCTCGCCCACCTGGAAGCGGACGAAGCGGACGATCGAGACTTCCTCGCCGACCTTGGCCTTGGCCTCGGTCAGGAGGTCGGAGACCTTCTTCTCGGGATCGCGGAAGAACGACTGCTCGAGGAGGCAGGCCTCGGCGAAGAACTTGTCGACGCGACCGGCGACGATCTTCTCGATGTTCGAGAGCTGGCCCTTCTTGCGGGACTCCGCGGCGATCACCTGCTTCTCGGAGACGACGATGCGCTTCTCGAGTTCGGCGATGGCCTCGGCGTTGTTGGCGGCCTTCTGCTCGATGAGCTGGCCACGGTAGTCCTCGACGACGCGCTTGGCCTCGTCGATGGCCTTGTCGGCCTCGGACTTCGTGAACTCGAGGGCGATCTCCTTCTCCTTGGCGACCACGTCGGCGGAGACGTCGTCGCGGCGGACGAAGCGCGCGTTGTTGGCGACGACCTGCATCGCCAGCTGGCGGGCGAGGTCGGCGACGTCGGCGTGCGAGGCGGCGGCCTGGGACTTGAGGCCCAGTTCGAGGAGGACGGCGATCTTGGCGCCGGTGTGGACGTAGGCCGAGACGCGGCCGACGCCGTTGGCCTCGAACTTGAGGACGCGGGAGACCTTGAGGTTCTCGCCGATCTTCGTGACCTGGTCGTTCAGGTAGTCGTTCACCTTGCGGGAGGCGTCGGCGTGGTAGGGCTGGTCGAGGAGGTTCTCGACGCCCTTGGCGGCGGCCTGGCCGACGAGGTCCTTGGCGAGGGCCACGAAGGCCTCGTTCTTGGCGACGAAGTCGGTCTCGCAGTTCAGCTCAAGGAGCGTCGCGGAGCGACCGTCGGCGGCGACCTGGACGGCCAGGATGCCTTCGGACGCCTTGCGGTCGGCCTTCTTGTTGCGGGTCGCGACCCCCTTGATGCGGAGGATCTCGACGGCCTTCTCCATGTCGCCGTTGGCTTCGGTGAGGGCCTTCTTGCAGTCCATGAGGCCGGCGCCGGTGCGCTGGCGCAGGTCGTTGACCGTCTGGGCGGTGATGGCGGACATGGCGCTTACTTGGTGGTCTTGCGGGCGCGGACGGGCTTGCCGGCGGCGCCTTCCTCGGCGGCCGGTTCGCTGCTCGCGTCGAGCAGTTCCTTGGAGATGTTGACCTCCGGCTGGGCGGAGTCGCCGGTATCCTGGCGGGTGAGCGGGGTGACGGTCTTGCGCGGGTCGCGCTCGACCTTGCGGCGGGCGAGACCGGCCTGGACGGCCTGGGTCAGCACTTCCACCACGAGGCGGATGGACTTGGCGGCGTCGTCGTTGCCCGGGATCGGGAACTGCAGGAGGGTCGGGTCGGAGTTGGAGTCGCAGAGGCCGATCACCGGGATCTTGAGGCGGTTGGCCTCGTTGACGGCGATCTCCTCGAGCTTGGTGTCGACGACGATCATCGCGGCCGGCAGCTCGCGGTACTCGAGGAGACCCTCGAAGTTGCGCTGCATGCGGGACATCTCGCGGCGGACGGCGGCGCCTTCCTTCTTGTGCATCTTCATCAGGGAACCGTCCTGCTCCATGCGGAGGTAGTTGCGGTACTTGTCCAGCGAGCGCTTGATGGTGGCGAAGTTGGTGAGCGTGCCGCCGAGCCAGCGGTTCACGGCGAAGGGCATGCCGGTCGACTTGGCGGCCTGGCGGACCACTTCCTGGGCCTGCGGCTTGGTGGCGACGAAGAGCACTTCCTTGCCCTTCGCGGCGGCTTCCTCGACGTAGGCGGCGGCGGCGGCGAGGCACGCGTGCGTCTTCTCGAGGTCGATGATCGACACGCCATTGCGGTGGTCGAAGATGTACGGACGGCTGCGGGGATTCCAGCGACGCGTCTGGTGGCCGAAGTGGACGCCGGCGTCGAGGAGGTCTTTAACGGTGATGTTCATGGTTTTTGGCTCCGTATCCCGATTCCTGCCGTAGGAGGGGACTTTGGATCTAGGTATTTGACTGGGTTTTGGTTGGTGTGTCCGAAGCGATCGGCGGTCGCTCCAAACGGTGGAAAGTTGGTTCAAACACCCCGGAGCCTCCCGTGCAAGCGGGAAAATCGGCAAAAAGAGCCTCCTTTGGGACTGACAGTCCAGCCCAGCCTCCGCAGGTTCGCCGCAACGCGATGTCTTGGGCCTACCGGATATTCTTCCCCCTGCTGCTGATTCCGGCCCTCCCCTACTATTTCTGGCGGATGCTCCGCCGCGGGGGGTACGGCAGCGGCTTTAGCCAAAGACTTGGGTTTTTCCCGATTCTCGGCCCGAAACAGCCCGGAAAGCGCCGTTTTTGGATCCAAGCGGTCTCGGTGGGGGAAATTGAGGCCATCGGTCCGTTGCTCCGTCAGCTCCGGGCCACCGGCACGGCGGAGATCATCCTGACCACCACCACGAGCACCGGGTACCGGCTGGCTAAAGAAAGATACGCCGAGGTGGCCGACCGCATCGGCCTCTTCCCGGCCGACCTCTGGCCCTGCAGCGCGCTGGCGTGGCGCCGGATCCAACCGGACACCATCATCCTCGTCGAAGGCGAGCTCTGGCCGGAACACCTCGCCCAGGCGCGTGCCCGCGGCGTTCCCGCCTTCCTCATCAACGGACGCCTCTCCGATAAATCCTTCGCCCGCCATCAGCGCTTCCTGAAGCTCTCCCGCTTCGTGCTCGGGCACTTCCAGCAGATCGCCGCCGGCAGCGAGGGCGACGTCCACCGCTTCCGCGAACTCGGCTTCGCGGCGACGCTCACCGGCAACATCAAGTTCGACGTCGCCACCGACGCGCCGATGCCCGCCGACGAACGCGCGCGCCTCCGGGTCGACCTGGGTTTCGGCGACGACCCGCGCACGGTCGTCCTCCTCGGCTCCTCCACCTGGAAAGGCGAAGAGGCCCTGCTCCTGCGCAACGTCCGCGAACTACGCGCCGCCGGCAAGGACGTGCGGCTCCTGCTCGTCCCGCGCCACTCCGAACGCCGCGCGGAAGTCGCCGCCGAAGTCAGCGCCAGCGGCCTCGCCTGGCATCAGCGCTCCTCGGGTGGTCCCGTCGCGCCCGCCGGCACGGTCGTCCACCTCGCCGACACCACCGGC
>JBIISU010000157.1:0-3681 GCA_044340815.1 Opitutales bacterium
CTTGGTCGGGTCCAGCTTCACCTCGAAGTCCAAGGTGAAGCCCGGGACCAGACGATCGTTCCAGCTCGCACCCGTATCGCCGCGAGAATTGATGGCGTACCCCTTGACCTTACCGGCCGGGGCGACCAGGTGGCGACGTTCCGCCTGATTCCAGCGTCCGGGACTGGGCTCGTCGGCGAAGTAATGGCCGTTGTTGGAGGATGCGCGATTGCGATACGCGAAAGCCTCCCGGCGCTCGCGACCTTCCGGCAAACGGGCGAGCTTCCAAAGGGCCGCACCATTGCCGATGGCGTCGCCCGCAGCCCAGGCGGCGAGCGCCCGGCGTGTGGGGACGGCCACATAGGGCAGGCCGTACGGCATCGCGGCGTCGAGCCACTCCGGACGCGGGTTGGTGGCGGCGAAGCGACCCCAGGCGACGGGCAAACCATACGCGCCCCAGGCCGTGTTGAAGCTCGCCTCCGCTTGGCGGTAGGCGGACTCGACGGCGGTCAAGGCCTTGAGCCGCTCCACCGCTTCGGCGCTGTTGGCCGGGTCGGCGGCGCGCCGGGTTTCGACGACCGCGCGGAAGGCTCGGGATAAAGCCCAGGCCTCGGCGAATTGCCCGTGGCGCCAGCGTTGATTCACCAGGCGGTACGTCGGCTTCTCCTGCGCGGCCAGACGCAGGCGGGCGGCCTCGACGTGCGCGGAGACCGCGGCGACCTCCGCCGAGGTGAGCACCAAGGTCGATCCTTCGCTGCGGAAATGCCGGATCCATTGGTCGACCCCACCCGCGCGCGCATCGCGGGCCCATGCGCCCTCGAGCACGCGGTAAGCCGCGCGCATCTCGTCGGCGCCCGGACCGTAGGCCGCGGAGAACCAAGTCGCGAGCAACGCCTCCGGGTCTTGGCTCGGGTCCTGCAGCAGCTTCGCCCCCAACCAAGCCTTGGGCGCGTCGAAGGCCCAGAGCGGGGCGAGTTCGGCGTACCAACCGACCACCCCGACGGACCGGGCGGTGCGGATGGCATCCGCCTGCGCGCGGAAGGAGACGCGCGGGACGGCGTAGTCGACCCCGTACCAGTAATCGTAGGCGCCGACCCGCCGGGCGCCCGATCGCACCCAAGCGGCGAGGTTGGTGGACTCCATCGCCGCGAAGTCTGGGTTCGCGTAGGCGCTACGGTCGGCGCAGATCCACGGGAAGATCGCCGGGTGCAGGCGGATCGTCGGGGCCCGCAAGGTCTGCAGGTAACCGAGCGTCCCGATGGCGTGGCGGAGGCCGGAGAGGTCGCCCGAGGGCTCCCAGAAGGAATTTGCGACCTCATTGAGGTAGCCCAGCACGTAGTCCGTGCGCACGGGACGATCGCGATACCAGCCCTCCGAAGGTGGCTCGCCGAGGAAGCGCAGCGTATCGTTGACGCCGAAGGGCACGCTGAACGCGCCAGGATGCCGATGGAACCAGTCGCGGGTGTAGCGAGCCCCGATCTCCACCGCGCCAGGCACGCGCAGTCGCGGCATCGGGTCATACCCATCGAAGCGCGGCGTCGGGCGCGGCCAGCGCTCCGACCAGTCCTCGTCGTAGAAGGGCGAGTCTTCGTAGAAAGGACGATCGCGGGACGTGGAGACGCCCCAGGGATCGAACCCTGGCTTACGCGGGTCGATCTGCGCCTTGCCGTCGCCGGGACGGGTCGCGGCGGGACGCGGCCAGGCGTTGGCGGTACGTTTGTCGGCATCGGTATCCCTCAGGCGGTAATTCTCCTGATCCTCCAGGAACTCCGCGTAGACCTCCCGGTTGAAGGCCCGGAAGAAGCCGTGCGAGAACTCAGGGGCCTTGCCGTAGCCGACGGAGTAGGCCCACTCCTGCGAAAGCTCGTTGGTCAGTCCGGCGAGCTCGCGCCAGGCGAAGGCCGGCCGGAAACGTTCGGCGGCGGGGAAACCGACCGAGGAGCGCATCGTCCAATCCGCGCCGCGAGGTCCGGGGAACGCGAAGCACACGCCGAGGGCCTGCTCGCAGAACCGGCCGACCGCGGCGCGCGTGGCCACCGGGTTCGTCCCGAGCAGGAAGACCGCTTCCCCCTCCACCTCGCGGACCAGAAGGTCGCCGTCCACGTCGGGCAGCGGCCGGCGCAAGGCTTTCCAGGCGGCGGTACGGCCGACGAAAATCCCGCGGGCCGTCAGGGAGACCGCCGGCTGCTCGGAGATGAGTTCGGGGCGGACGCCGGTGACGCGTTCGCACCAATCGAGCAAGGTCTGGGCGGCGTACCATTCCTCCGGCTCCGGCTCGGCGGGAAGCACGACCGGGGTCCGCCAGCGGCCCTGCTCAAAGAGCTCCACCGGGGACGCGGAGACGCAAGCCAGGCATAGCGCGGCGAGGATGGCGAGGCGTCGGGGCATGGACCGACGCCTACCCTACCCCGCCTCGGGGCCGAGACAACGCGGAAGAGCGTGCCTTACTTGGCCGGCGGGAGCAAAGCCTCGAGCAAAGGGCGACGCCAAGCCTGCGCCTGCGGATCCCAGAGGCCGAAATTCGCCTGATACTCCCAATAGGTCCACTTGAACCCATGCGCCTCGGCTTCGCGGGCGATGAAGTTCGTCCAGCGCACGCGCGCCGCCAGATCCTCCACGCCGGAGCAGGTCCCGAACTCGCCGAGGAAGACCGGCCGTCCTTCCTGCTTCGCCCAGGCGGCGGCCACCGCGAAGTCTCGTCGCACCGCAGCCTGCTCCGCCGGCGTGCCTTCCCACCTCGTCCCCTTCCAGGCCGCGGAATCCTTGATCCAGAAGGCGCCCTGATGGGTGAAATGGAACGGCGCGTAGTAGTGGATGTGGACGATCAGGTGGCGATCGTCGGCCGGCAGGCGGAGATCCTTGAGCGTGTAGACTTGGTTCCATTCGACGCCCCCGACCTGCACGGCGCGCGTTGGGTTGGTCCGGCGAACTTCCTTGAGCGCGGCCGTGAGGTTGAGGTTCCAGTCCGCCGCGGTATGCTTGGTGTTGGGTTCGTTGTAGAGCTCGAACTGCAGTTCGTCCGGGAAGCCGGCGAAGTGGCCGGCGATCTGCCGCCAGAGCGCGGCGAAGCGTTCCCGATGCTCAGCCGGGGCCTGGTCCATCTCGTCATAGTGATGGACGTTGAGCACCACGGCTAGTTTCGCCTCCAGGCAGGCCTTCACCACGTGGTCGACCCGCGCCATCCACATACGGTCGATCGCATAGGGGGCGGTGGTTTGCGCGTGCGCGGACCAACGCACCGGGATGCGCACGGAGTCGAAGCCCGCGGCTTTGATGCGGGGGAAATCTGCATCCTCTAGTTTCCGCCCCCAAGCTCCTTCCGTCGGTCCTTCGAGCGCATTCCCAAGGTTCAGGCCACGCCCGAGCTTGGCGTGTTGCGTGAAACAATCGGGAGTTGGTTCCGCCGCGAGCAGGCAGGCGGCGAAGAGAAAAAGGGCGCGCAAAATCATGCTGTATTTAAGCGAGGGCGGCTTTTTTAACCAAATAAAAAAGCCGCACGAAGTGCGGCTTCGAAAAATTTTTGGCCGGGGATCACTCCCGCACCAATCGACGGGCCAGCGCCGCCGGAGAAAAGTCGCGCTCGGCGATCCGGCGGGCCGCGGCACCGAAGGTGTCACGCTGGGTCGCCGACCAGCCCAAGGCGGTCCGCAGCGCGGGTTCAGGGTCGGCAGGGTCGGTGATGGCGCAACCCAAGCCGGGACC
>JBIISU010000159.1:0-3675 GCA_044340815.1 Opitutales bacterium
TCGTAGCCATCCGCCGAGGCCTCCAAGGAGCGCCTGCTGCGCCGCCTCTCCCTCGACCTCACGGGCCTGCCGCCGACCCCGGCGGAAGTCGCCGCCTTCGTCGCGGACGCCGCCCCGGACGCCTACGAGCGCCAGGTTGACCGACTCCTGGCTTCGCCGCACTACGGCGAGCGCATGGCCGTGTGGTGGCTCGATATCGCGCGCTTCGCCGACACGGTCGGCTTCCACGGCGACCAGAACCAGCGGATCTTCCCCTACCGCGACTACGTCATCAACGCCTTCAACGCCAACAAGCCGTTCGACGCCTTCACGCGCGAGCAGCTGGCGGGCGACCTCCTGCCGGGCGCGACCGAGGAGCAGAAGGTGGCCTCGGGCTACAATCGCCTGAACATGATGACGCGCGAAGGCGGCGCCCAGCCCAAGGAGTACCTCGCCAAGTACGGCGCGGAACGCGTCCGCTCCGTCTCGGCCGCCTGGCTCGGTTCGACCTTCGGCTGCGCGGAATGCCACGACCATAAGTTCGATCCGATCAAGTCGGCCGACTTCTATTCGCTGCAGGCTTTCTTCGCCGACGTGAAGCAGTGGGGCGTCTACGCCGACTACGCCTACACGCCGGAACCGGAGCTCAAGGGCGTGAACAACGACTCCCCCTTCCCGCCCGAGATCAAGACGACCAGCCCCTACCTCGTGAAGCGGGATGCGCGGGCCCGCGCGGAAATCGGCGCCTTCGCGCTGGCCAAGACCGACCCCGCCAAACTCACCGCCTGGCTCGAGCAGACCAAGGCCTACTTGGCGGTCAATCCGAGCGGCTGGAACGAACCCGCCGGCACGTTGGAGGTGCGTAAGGCGGCCCCCGACGCCAAGGCCGCGCCCAAGAAGCCGACGCCCAATACGGTCAAGCCGGCCCCGCCCGCGCCCGCGCGGGAGACCTTCGCGGCCGGCCAACCCATCGCGACCAAGCAGAAGGTCGGCCGCGGCGACAGCCTCGTGCTCGAACTGCAGCCGGGAGCCCAGCGCATCGCCGCCGTCCGCCTCAGCCTCGCCGACCTCCCCGCCGGAAGCCGCGCCAGCTTCACCGTGGCCTTTGCCGTGCGCCCCGCCAAGGGCAAGGAGCGCAAACTGAACGTCGCCTTCGCCGACGCCACCGCCAAGGACGTCCGCTACAACAACGGCGCGGAAGTCCTCGGCCTCGGCAACGCGTGGGCGCTGACCCTGCCGGCGAACGGCGCCGCCCAGGCGACCTGGTTGCTCGACTCGCCCGTGGAGCTCGCCGCCGGCGACACCCTGATCGCCACCATCGAACCCGGCGCCGCCGTTCCTTTCCGCCTCGCCCTGAGTCCGCTGGGAGGCTTCGACCCGCTCACGTTCGCCGATGATGCCCTCCGGGAGGCCATCCGCATGGGCACGACCGATGCGAGCCAGCGCGGCCGGCTGGCGGCAGCCTACCTGTGCGCCGTGCAACCCGCGCGCCCGGACTACGACCAGCTGAAGGCGATGGCGGCCAAACTCCATGAATACCGCCGCGGGGTCGCCTGGTCCTTGGTCACCGAGGCCAAGGCTCCCCTGACCGTACGAGTCCTGCCCCGCGGCAACTTCCTCGACACCTCCGGGCCGGTTGTCCTACCCGCGACCCCGGGCTTCCTGCCCGGCTACCGCGCGAGCACCGAGCAAAAGCGGCTGACGCGCCTGGACCTCGCGGAGTGGATCACCTCCAAGGAGAATCCCATCACGGCCCGCACGGTGATGAACCGGCTCTGGCAGATTTTCCACGGCAACGGCCTTTCCGCCGCGCTCGACGACCTCGGCTCGCAGGGCGAACCGCCCAGCCACCCCGAGCTCCTCGACTGGCTGGCCCTGGAATTCCGCGACCAGGGCTGGGACCTCAAGCGCTTGGTCCGGCTCATGGTCACCAGCCGCACCTACCGCCAGTCCAGCAGCCTCCGTCCCGACGCCAAGGAAATCGATCCGAACAACCGCCTGCTCGCCTCGCAGAACCCCCGACGCCTCGAGGCCGAGTTCGTGCGGGACAACGCGCTCGCCATCGCCGGCCTGCTCAACGCCGAGGACGTCGGCGGGCCGAGCGTGAAGCCCTACCAGCCCGATGGTTTCTACGAGCCCCTGCAGTTCCCCAACCGGCGGTATACGGCGAGCGTCGACGCCGAGCAGTGGCGCCGCGGCCTCTACATGCACTGGCAACGTATGTTCCTGCACCCGATGCTCGTGAACTTCGACGCCCCCGCCCGCGACGAGTGCGTGGCCCTGCGCAGCGCGAGCAACACCCCCCAGCAGGCCCTGACGTTGCTCAACGACCCGACCTTCGTGGAGGCCGCCCGCGTCTTCGCCGCCCGCCTGCTGGCCCGACCCGCCGGCGAGGACCGCCTCGACCTGGCCTTCCGCCTCGCCACCGGCCGAGGAATCAAGCCCGCCGAGCGGGCGCCGCTGGAGAAGCTCATCGCGGACCAGACCGCCTACTACGTCGCCAACCCGGCCGAGGCCGCCAAGCTCCTCAAGGTTGGCCTCGCGCCCACCGCGCCCGGCGACGCCGTGCAACAGGCCGCCTGGACGCAGGCCTGCCGCGTCCTGCTCAACGCCCACGAGACCATCACCCGCTACTGACGCCATGCGCCCCTACGACCCCATCGCCCATGCGCTGTCGATCAACCGACGGAGCTTCCTGACCAAGAGCGCCTACGGCCTCGGCGGCGCCGCCTTCGCGATGCTCGCCGCCAAGGGCTTCGCCGCCGCCCCGGACGCGAAACCGTGGAGCAAGGGCGCCCTGCGCACGCCGCACCTGCCGGTGAAGGCCAAGCGGGTGATCTTCCTCTGCATGGCGGGCGGCCCGCCCCACCTCGAGCTCTTCGACAACAAGCCGGTCCTCAAGAAGCTGGATGGCCAGCCCTTCCCCGAGTCGTTCACGAAGGGCCAGCAGATCGCGCAGCTCCAGAACACCGTCCTCAAGGCCCGCGGCGGCTCCTTCGAGTTCAAGCGCTGGGGCAAGAGCGGCACCGAGATCACCGACATCTTCCCGCACATCGGGAGCGTCGCCGACGACCTCTGCGTGGTGCGCTCGCTCAAGACCGAGCAGATCAACCACGACACCGCGCACGCGTTCTTCAACACCGGCTCGATCATCAAGGGACGCCCCTGCATGGGTTCCTGGCTCCTCTACGGGCTCGGCTCGGAGACGGAGAACCTGCCCGGCTACATCGTCCTGACCTCCGCCGGGCGCACCGGCCAGCAGCCGATCTCGTCGCGCCAGTGGTCCAGCGGGGTGCTGCCCAGCAAGTACCAGGGCATCCAGTTCCAGTCCAAGGGCGAAGCCGTCCATTACATCGGCAACCCGCAAGGCGTCTGCCAAAGCACCCAACGCCAGGTGATCGACGAGGTCCGCCGGCTGAACGGCGGGCTGGCCGAGGAATTCGTCGACCCCGAGATCGCCACGCGCGTGGCCCAGTACGAGATGGCCTTCAAGATGCAGACCAGCGTCCCGGAGCTGCTGGACTTCAAGAGCGAGTCGCCGAAGACGATCGAAGCCTACGGCATCAAGGAGATCGGCGACGGCTCCTTCGCCTCCAACTGCCTCATGGCCCGCCGCCTCGCCGAGCGCGGCGTCCGCATGATCCAGCTCTACCACCGCGCCTGGGACCTCCACGGCGGCCTCGACAACGGCATGAA
>JBIISU010000158.1:0-3675 GCA_044340815.1 Opitutales bacterium
ACGCCGGCGAAGGCCGCTGCGAACGCTGCGGCGGCGCGGGTTGGGAGACGGTGGAGATGCAGTTCGTCTCGGACGTCGCCCTGCCCTGCCCCTCGTGCAACGGGAAGCGTTTCCGCGACGAGGTGCTGGGCTTCCGGTACGACGGCAAGTCCGTCGGCGACCTGCTCGCGATGTCGGTCACGGAGGCGCGCCGGTTCCTCGGCGAACGCACGCCCGCCTCCGCCCAACTCGCCTGCCTCGAGGAAGTCGGCCTGGGGTACCTCGCGATGGGCCAGCCGCTCACGACCCTGTCCGGCGGCGAAGCCCAACGCCTCAAGCTGGTCCGCTACCTTTCCAAGATCGACGCGCGGAAGCCGGGCGCCCTGCTGCTGCTCGACGAGCCGACGACCGGCCTGCATCGCGAGGATGTGTCGCGCCTGGTCGGCCTCCTGCACCGGCTCACGGAAGCCGGCCACTCCCTGGTCGTGGTGGAGCACCACCTCGACGTGCTGAAGTCCTGCGACTGGCTGCTGGAGATGGGGCCCGAAGCCGGTCCCGCCGGCGGCCGGCTCGTCGCCGAGGGCCCGCCCGCGGAGGTCGCGAAGGCCGGGACGGTCACGGGCCGCTTCCTGGCGCGCGGCGACGAGGCCTTCGCCGCCGGCGCGACCGCGCCGGCCAAGCCGCGGCCGACCGCGATCTCCCTGCGCGGCGCCCGCGAACACAACCTGCGGGACGTATCGCTCGAGATTCCGCACGGCTCGCTCACGGTCATGACCGGCGTCTCCGGCTCCGGCAAATCCTCCCTCGCGTTCGACATCCTGTTCGCCGAAGGCCAGCGCCGCTTCCTCGAATGCGTCTCGGCCTACGCCCGCCAATTCGTCGAGCAGCTGCCGAAGCCCGACATCGACTCGCTCACGGGCCTGCCGCCGACGGTCGCCATCGAGCAGCGCGTCACGCGCGGCTCCGCGAAATCCACCGTCGCGACGGTCACGGAGGTCGCCCAATACCTGCGCGTGCTCTTCGCCCGCGCCGGCGTGCTGCACAGCCCGACCACGGGCGAACCGCTCGAGGAGATGACCGAGGACGCGGTGGTGCGCCTCATCGCCCAGAAGGCGAAGGCCCTCAAGAAGGGCGCGCTGCTCCTCGCCGCACCGCTGGTGCGCGCCCGCAAGGGCCACCACCGCCCCTTGGCCGAGTGGGCCGAGAGCAAGGGCCTGCGCCTGCTCCGCTGCGACGGCCAGCTGCTCGAGGTCGACGGCTTCGCCGAGCTTGACCGCTACTCCGAGCACGACGTCGACGCGGTCTTCGGCGAACTGCGCGCCGACGGCCTGATCCGCCTCCCCGACGAGACCGAGGAGTCCGGGGAGAAGGCCCTCCGCGCGCTCGTCCGGCAGACGCTCGCCGCGGGCAAGGACGCGTGCGTGCTCCTTGGCCCGGACGGCCGGCAGGTCGCCTACCTCTCCACGTCGCGCAGCGACCCCGCCACCGGCGAATCCTTCCCCGAAGTCGACCCGAAGCACCTCTCCTGGAACTCGCCGCGCGGCTGGTGTCCGGATTGCCGCGGCCACGGCCTCGAGGTCGCGGCCTTCTCGTCCGACGAGGAGGAATCCATCAACGAGAACGCCATCGCGGACCGCGTCGGCGAGGAAGTCTGCCCGACCTGCCGGGGCGAACGCCTCGGCCCCATCGGACGGGCCGTGAAGCTGGTCGGCCCGAAGGGCCGGAAACTGTCGCTGCCGGGGCTGCTGCGCCTGCAGCCCGACGAGTCCCTCGCGTTCCTTTCCGGGCTCAAGCTCGCGGCCCGCGAGCAGGCCATCGTGGGCGCCCTGCTGCCCGAGATCGCCGCGCGCCTGCGGTTCCTCGATGCGGTCGGCCTGGGCTACCTCGCGCTCGACCGCGGCGCCGACACGCTCTCCGGGGGCGAGGCGCAGCGCATCCGCCTCGCGGCGCAGCTGGGCTCGACGCTTTCCGGCGCGCTCTACGTGCTGGACGAACCGAGCATCGGCCTGCACCCGCGGGACAACGACCGCCTCATCGGCTCCCTCAAGGGCCTCCGCGACCGCGGCAACACGGTCCTGGTCGTCGAACACGACGAGGACACCATGCGCGCGGCCGACCTGGTGGTCGACCTCGGCCCGGGCGCCGGCGTCCACGGCGGCGTGATCGTCGCCCAAGGCACCGCGTCCGCGCTGGAGAAAAGCGCCCACTCCGTCACCGGCCGCTTCCTCAAGGAAGCCATCCCGCACCCGCTCCGCGGCGCGCGGCGGCCGGTCGCCGGCAAGGGCGCGCCCGCCGCGTGGGTCCGGCTCAAGCACGCCGCGCTGCGCAACCTCAAGGGCTTCGACGTCGCGCTCCCGGTCGGCCGGCTCACGGTCGTCTGCGGCGTCTCCGGCGCGGGCAAATCCACTTTGGTCACCGACCTGCTCGCGCCGGCGATCCGCGCCGCGCTGGCGAAGAAGAAGGATGGGCTCACCGGCAAGGAGGCGCTCGCCGCGGTGGCGCACGAAGGCCAACCCGCGTTCGCGACGCTCAGCGGGCTCAAGGGCTTCCGCCAGCTCGTGGTGGTCGACCAGGAGCCGATCGGCAAGACGCCGCGCTCCACGCCGGCGACCTACGTCGGGGTCTGGGACCTCATCCGCGAGCGCCTCGCCTCGCTGCCCGAGGCGGCGATCCGCGGGCACGGCGCCGGCTTCTTCTCCTTCAACACCGCCGGCGGCCGCTGCGAGGCCTGCTCCGGCGCCGGCCGCATCAAGCTCGAGATGAGCTTCCTGCCCGACACCTACGTCCCCTGCGAGGAGTGCGCGGGCACGCGCTACGGGGCCGCCGCCAAGGCGATCCGCTGGAACGGCAAGTCGGCCGCCGACCTGCTCGCGATGACGTTCGAGGAAGCCGCCGCCTTCCTGTCGTTCGACGCCAAGCTCGGCGACCTCTGCGGGCTGATGGTGAAGACCGGCCTGGGCTACCTCACGCTCGGCCAAAGCAGCCCGACGCTCTCGGGCGGCGAAGCCCAGCGCCTCAAACTCGTGAGCGAACTCGCCCAGGGGCTCCCGACCTTCCGCGAGCGTTCGCGCGGGGAGATCCGCCCCAACCTCTACATCCTCGAGGAGCCGACCATCGGACTGCACCAATCGGACTGCCGCCGCCTGCTCGAGTTGCTGCACGCGCTCGTCGACCAAGGCCACACGGTCGTGGTCATCGAGCACCACCCCGATGTGCTCGCCGAGGCGGACTGGGTCCTGGAGATCGGGCCCGAAGGCGGCCAAGCCGGCGGCCACCTCGTCCACGCCGGGGATCCCGAGTCCCTGGCCGCCCACCGCAAGTCGCCGACGGCGCCCGCGCTCGCCGAGACGTTGCGCCGCGGACGCATTAAGCCTTTGTCATAAGGTCCGGCCGCGGCATAGTCGGACCGCGACCATGACGGCCCCCGCGCCAGCCCCCGCGTCCCCGCGACGCGCCCGCCGCTTCGGGTTGGGCGCGCTGGCCGCCTTGCTCGCGGCGACCGGTTATTTCCTTGCGCGACCGGCGCGCGAAGACGTGCCCGCAGCCGGGCAGGTCGCGCCGGCGGGCGCTTCGCCGGCCGCGAGCCCCGCGCCGCCCGGATCGACCGCGCCGGCGCCGACCGAGGACTCCGGTTTCTTCGCGGATTTCTTCAAGCCGCGCGGCGAGAAGCCCGCGCCCGTGGCCGGCATCGGCGGA
>JBIISU010000160.1:0-3673 GCA_044340815.1 Opitutales bacterium
TGCATGTGGTCGACGTGCTTGCCCGGGAGGAAACTGTGCAGCGGGGTATCGATCGACGAGGCGCGCGGGTTGAGGTTGAAGGTGGCGTGGTTGTACATGCCGACCATGTCGTCCTCGGCCGGGGACTTCAGACCCTTGTCGGCGCGGGCGGCGTAGGACTTCTGGAGGCCGATGAGCTTGTCCTGATACAGGGAGGAGAAGTTCTCGCGGTTGCTGGTGCGGAGGTCGCCACCGGAACCCTTGACCCAGAGGACGAGCGTATCCTGGCCGGTCAGGGGGTCCTTCTCGACGATCTTGGAGGAGGTGTTGCCGCCGCCGGTGTTGGTGATGCGCTGGTCGGCGCCGAGCTTGTTTGAGCGGTAGACCAGACGGGCGACCGGATCGAGCTTCGCAGCTTCGGCATCGTTCCAGAGGTGGGAGACGTACTTATAGGAGGACATGGTGCGTTTCGTTGGAAAGGGAGAGGGGAGGGTTAGAGGGATTTACGACTTCTTTAAACCATTAAACTTGGCTTGGGCGGCCGCCCAAGCGGGGGTGGTATTGGGTTTGTAAGTCACTACCTCAAAGGAGTTTCGGACGACCGTACGCAAGGCAGCTAGGTTTTTCAGTTCCTTCATGGCGATGGCTTGGACCAGGATGTTGCCCGCGGCGGTGGCCTCGACCGGGCCGGCGATGACCGTCCGGCCGGTGGCGTCGGCCGTCGCCTGGTTGAGCAAAGCGTTGCGGCAACCGCCGCCGACGATGTGGAGGCGCTTCAGTTTGCGGCCGGTGAGTTGCTCCATGCCGTCCATCTCCACGCGATAAAGCAACGCGAGCGACTCGAGGACGCAGCGCGCGATCTCGCCGTGGGTCTTCGGGACCGGCTGCTTGGTCTCGCGGCAGAAGGCCTGGACCTTGGCCACCATGTCGCCGCGCTTGGCGAAGCGCACATCGTCGGGGCGGATGAAGGAACGGAGCGAGGGCGCCTTCAGCGCGAGCTTCACGATCTCGCCGTAGTCGGAGACCTCGCCTTTCTCCATCCACTCGCGCCGGCATTCCTGGAGGACCCAGAGGCCGACGAGGTTCTTGAGGAAGCGGGAGGTGCCGCCGAAGCCGACCTCGTTCGTGTACTTGGCCTTGCGGACGGTCTCGTTGACGAGCGGCTTGGGCAGTTCGACGCCGAGGAGGGACCACGTGCCGGAGGAAAGGTAAGCCCAGTCGTCGCCCGGGGTGGCGGGGACGGCCGCGACGGCCGCGGCGGTGTCGTGGGCACAGGTCGTGACGACCTCGGCCCCGCCGAGGCCGGTTTCCTTGGCCAGGTAAGGCAACAGCTTGCCTAACTTCACGCCCGGGGCGACCGGCTTGGGGAAGAGGTGCTTCGGGATACCGAGCTTCTTCAGCACCGGCCAAGCCCAATCGCGCTTGCGCGTATCCCAGCATTGGCTGCCCGAGATGAGGGTCTCCTCGGCGCGCGCCTTGCCGGTGAGGAGCCAGGTGATGTAGTCGCCGATGAGCAGGAACTTGTCGGCGAACTTGAGCATCTCCGGCCGGTTCTCGGCATCGTCGAAAAGCTGGTAGAGCGTGTTGATCGAGATGGAGGCGATGCCGGTGCCTTCGAAGATCTCCTTCTGCGAGAAACGACGCATGGCCAGCTCGTACGCCTTGAAGCTGCGTTCGTCGCGGTAGGTGAACGGCAGGGAGAGCAACGGGCCGTCGCCCTTGAGGAGGACGTAGTCGACGCCCCAGGAATCGCAGGCCACCGACTTGATCGGGCCGAGCTTGGCGCCCTTGGCGAGGCCGATGCGGATCTCGCGGAAGATGCGGATGATGTCCCAGCGCAAGGTGCCGTTGGCGGTGATCGCCCCGTTGGCGAAGCGGTGCACCTCCTTCATGGTGAACTTGCCGGCTTTGAGCTGGCCGAGGATGACGCGGCCGGATTCGGCGCCGAGGTCGATGGCGAGGTAGTTGGACATGGTCGGGAAAGGGTGGGGCGATGCCTCAGAGGCCGAGCACCTTCTGGCGGTAATGCTCGTCGGGGCGGCCGGCGATGCGCTCGCACTGGGCGGCGGTGAGGAACACGGGCCCGCCGAGGGCGGCGGCGCCGACGAAGATTTCGGCGGCCTTTTCGGCCATGAGCAGGGAGCCGAGCACGGCCTTGGGGGAGGCGCCGACGGCGATGATGCCGTGGTTCTGCAGGAGGATAACCTTCGGGTCGCGGCCGGTCCGGCGGACGAAGGCGACGACCTCGCGGCGGATGGCCCGGGAAAGTTCGAGGCCCGGTTCCGCGTAAGGGACGAACACGGACTCCACGCCGCACATGACGATCTCGTCGGGGCAGGCGCGTCGCTCGGCGAACTCGCGCGCGCGGGGCGAACAGAGGATCTGATTGACCGCGATCGCGTGGACATGGCCGACGCAGGCGACGCCGGGCAGGGTGAGCAGGTACGCGTGGAAGAGGGCCTCGATCGAGGGCTTGCGGTCGGCTTCGTCGACGCGGGCGGCGAGCAAGGTCGCATCGACGTCTGCATCGGTCGCGCCGCGGGCCTCGAGCAGCGGGAGCAGGCGGTCGAAGCGGCAAGCCGTCAGCTCGGTCGGGCGGAGGGTGGCCAGGCTCGAGCCGGAGGCCTTGACGACGAAGGTGTCGGCGTCGAGCCGCAGCGAGGTGTTGCCTTCGCCGAGGATCGCCAGGCGCAAGCGTTCGCCGCCCAGGGCGTGGGAGAGGTCGAGCAACGACTGGACGGCGTCGGTGGGCATGGACTCGGAAGCTCTCCGGGGTCCGGGATTCAGGCCGTCAGGACGTGGTCGGCGGCCATCTTGACCTTCGCCTTGGCGACGTCGGCGGCACCGGCGTCCGTCACGAGGAACAAGGCGCTGACGTCGCGGGTCACGGCGCAGGGACCGCCGCGACCGAGCTTGACCTTGTTCATGCAGATGAGGACTTCGTCGCTGCGGCGGATGACTTCGCGCTGCTGGTGGGAGATGTCGCGCTGCGAATTCCAGAGGCCGTTCTCATCGATGCCTTCGGCGCCCAACAGGGCCACGTCGAAATTCCAGCGGGCGACTTCCTCAAGCGTGCGGTCGCCGGCGACCATGGCATGACGGGTGAGGAAAAGGCCACCCGGGATGTAGACCTCCACGCCGGGCAGGCAGGAAATGAGCTGGGCGGTGGGCAAGCAGGTCGTCACGATCTGCAGGTCGGCGACGCCGGCGGAGGCGATGGCCTCGGCGGCAAAGAAGATGGTCGAACCGGAGTCGAGGTAGACGGTCATGCCGGGCTTCACGCGGGAGGCGGCCAGGTTGCCGATCTTGCGCTTGGCTTCGGAATCCTCGACCTTGCGGTCATCGAGCGGCGGGAAGTTGCGGTTGAAGTCCGAGAGCGCGCCGCCGTGGGTTCGGGTGATCCGACGCTGGCTTTCAAGTTCCGTGAGGTCGCGGCGGGCGGTCGCCTCGGAGACGTTGAACTGCTTGCAGATCTCGAGCACCGGGACGTAGCCGACTTTGCTCAGGAGTTTCGCGATGGCTTCGCGGCGGGCTTCGATGATGTGGCGGGCGACTTTCATAAAGGCACGGGTTTAATGACCGCACGCGGTCAAGCGAGCGTAAATCGATTGTATAGCCCAAATGGCCTTTTCTGTATTTCGCACAATATACATTATGTCTAATTAGATAGTGTTCAGATAATACGGGGATAGTG
>JBIISU010000162.1:0-3667 GCA_044340815.1 Opitutales bacterium
GGCGCAGCGAGGAGAGGTCGTGCTTCTTCACCCACTCGTCGCCCCACTTCATGAAGGCGCGGATGGCGGTCGGGGCGGTGTAGAAGACGGTGACCTTGTGGTCCTGGACGATCTTCCAGAAGCGCCCGAAGTCCGGGGCGTCGGGCGCGCCCTCGTACATCAGCACGGTGGACCCGTTGAGCAGCGGGCCATAGACCACGTAGGTGTGGCCGGTCACCCAGCCCACGTCGGCGGTGCACCAGAAGAGGTCGTCGCCGCGGAGGTCGAAGACGTACTTGTTGGTCGCGTAGGCGTGGACCATGTAGCCGCCCACGCTGTGCATGATGCCCTTGGGCTTGCCGGTGGAGCCGGAGGTGTAGAGCAGGAAGAGCATCTCGTTGGCCTCCTGTTGGACGGCGTCGCAGCGGTCGGTGACCTGGGCGGCGGCCTCGTGGTACCAGACGTCGCGGCCGGGCCGCATGACGCAGCCCGCGTCGGGCTTGCCCGGGTGGCGCTGGAGCACGAGCACGTGCGCGCAGGTCGGGCAATCCTTCACGCCCTCGTCGACGGTCTGCTTGAGCGGGAGGAACTTCCCGCGACGGTAGCCTCCGTCCATCGTGATGACGGCCTTGGACTTGGCGTCGTTCACGCGGTCGCGGATGGACTCGGCGGAGAAGCCGCCGAAGACGACGGAGTGGACGAGGCCGAGGCGCGCGCAGGCGAGGACGGCCATCGCGAGCTCGGGGACCATCGGCATGTAGATCGCGACGGTGTCGCCGCGCCGGAGGCCCATGCCCTGCAGCACGTTCGCGAAGCGGCTCACTTCGGAGAGCAGCTGGCGGTAGGTGATGCGGCGCACCTCGGTGGCGCGGCCGTCGACGGTGGGTTCGCCTTCGTAGACGATGGCGACCTTGTCGCCGAGCCCCTTGGCGACCTGGGCGTCGAGGCAGTTGTAGGCGATGTTGGTCTTGCCGTCCACGAACCAGCGGAAGAACGGCTTCTTGGCTTCGTCGACCACCTTCGTCCACGGCTGGAACCAGGCGAGCTCCTTGGCCTCGTCGGCCCAGAAGCCCTCCGGATCCTGGATCGAACGCTTGTAGAGGGCTTGGTAGCCGTCCATGCCCTTGACGCGGGCCTTGGACACGAAGTCGGCGGAGGGCGGGAAGATCTGCTCGTTCGAGCCAAAACCTTCGGCTTGGGCCTTCTTGACGTCGTCGATTTCTTCGGAGCTCATGGCGGGGGCGGGGAGGGGCTATTTGAACGGCCTTGCCCGCCCTTGGGCAACCAAAACCCCTTCGCGCGGCCGGGTTTGACACCGCGGGTTCGCCCGGGACTTTGGCGACCCGGCATGCGCCTCCGCTGCTTCCATCACCCGCTCTACCACTACCCCTTGCCGGCGGAGCATCCTTTCCCGATGGACAAGTTTTCGCGGAGCCGGGCCCTGCTGGAGGCCGAGCTCCCGGACGCCATGTTCCTGGCGCCGGAACCCGCGCCGTGGGAGCTGCTCACGCTCGTCCACGACCCCGCCTACTTGACGGCGGTCCGCGACGGCGGACTGTCGGTCTTCGACCGTAATCGGCTCGGGTTGCCGGACGATGCGGCGCTCTTCGACCGTTGCCGACGCGAGACGCACGGGACCGTCCTCGCGCTCCGCGCCGCGCTCGAGGTCGGCGTCGCCGCCAATCTCGGCGGCGGTACGCATCACGCCTTCGCCGACCGCGGGCTCGGGTTCTGCGTGCTCAACGACGTGGCCGTCGCCTGCGCCGTCCTGCGCGCCGAACGCCCCGGCCTGCGCGCGCTCGTCCTCGACACCGACGCGCACCAGGGCAACGGCACCCACGCGCTCCTGCGGGGTCAGCCCGACCGCTTCAGCGCCTCGCTGCACGTCGGCCGCAATTACCCCGCGGCGAAGGAGACCGGCGACCTCGACGTCGCCCTGCCCCGCGGCGTGGATGGTCCGGCGTACCTCGCGGCGCTCGACGCGGCGTTGGCCGAGATCGCCGGCCGCTTCGCCCCCGACGTCATCTTCTGGAACGCCGGCGCGGACCTGCACGTCGCCGACCGCTTCGGGCAGATGGCGCTCACCGACGCCGACTTCGCCGCGCGCGACGCGCGGGTCCTCGCGTGGACGCGCGCCCGCGGGGTCCCGCTCGTCGCCCTCTACGGCGGCGGCTACAACCGCGACCGCGCGCACACCGCCCGGCTGCACGTCGACACCGTCAAGCGCGTCGCCGCCGCCTACGGGGCGGCCTGAAGTTCCGCCACCAGTTCGGCGAACCCGTCGACCACGCGCGCCCCCAGTCCCTCGAGCCGGTCGCGGTGCTGATGGCCGTGCGCGACCAGCACGCAGTCGACCCCCATCGCCCGGGCCGCCTCGGCGTCGTGCGCCGTGTCGCCCACGTAGAGCACGTCGGCCGCGGCCAGGCCCAGGTCGTCGAGGTGCCGCCGGGCCCGCGCCTCCTTGCTGCCCGCATGGATGTCGTCGCCGCCGCAGGCCTTGCGGAACCGGTCGCGGAGCCCGTATTGCCGGAGGGTCGCCTCCAGCAGCGTGCGTTCATACGCCGAGAGCACCGAGTGCGTGGTGCCCCGCGCGCTCAGGCCGTCGAGGAGGTCGAGGGCGCCGGGATGGAGGCCGCACTCGTGCTTGCGCGCCTCGTACGCCGCCATGAAGCGGACGGACATCGCGCGGAAGGACGACTCATCCGGCGTGAAGCCGATCGCCTGGTAGACCTTGATCACCGGGAACTCGAAGATGCGGCGGTAGCGCTCCGGATCCACGCGCGGGTGGCCGTCCTCGGCGAGCAGGAGGTTGAGCGAGGCGCAGCACAGCCACGTGTCGTCCAGCAGGGTGCCGTTCCAGTCCCAGACCGCATGGCGGTACTCGGCGAGCCGCCTACGCATGGGCGGGCACGAGGCCGAACGCCTCGACGTCGACGCCGACGGAGCAATGCGCGTGGTCCGGCGCGCGGCCGGCGATCGGGAAGCCGTCCCATTCGACCGGTTGTTCGCTCCAGCTCGTCAGCTGCGCCAGGCTGAGGGCGTAAGGCGCGTGGTGCACCTGCCCGCGCCGGAGGCGACCGCCCCGGACCGAGAAGAAGTTGTAGCGCTCGGCGAGGTGGAAGAGCAACGTGCCGGGCTCGGCCGGGGCGGCCGGCGTCAGCGCCTTCCAGGCGTAGCGGGCCGCGTGCGCGAACCCGTCGCGCTGGCAGTCCATCGTCCAGCGGTCGCCGAAGGGCCGGTGCGTCATCTTCGCGTCGCGGTACGGCAGGCCGAAGCCCGCGCGGGCGATCCGCACCGCGGGCCAGCGGTCGCAGTCGAGGGAGAGGAACCAGACCCCCGGTTCCCCGGAGGCGTTGCGCACGTAGACGCGTACGTTCAGTTCGTTGAAGTAGGAGAGCCAAGGCAACGCCGGCAGGCCGGCGGGACGCACTTGGCTCATCCGGAAGCCGACGATCCCGAGGTAGGCCTGCCCCTCGAAGGTGTCCACGGAGAGGCCCGCCGGGAGCAGTTTGGCGACCTCGGCCGGGTCGACCCGCCAGTGCAGGAAGAAGAGGTGCTCCCAGCTTTGCCGCATCACCGGCCGCCGCCCCGGGTGACGACGGGCGTCGAGCAGGCGGTGGGTGGCGGCGTCCATCGGGCCACCATCCCGCAGCGAAGCCCCTGCGTCAAGCAGGCGGGTTATTTTCCG
>JBIISU010000163.1:0-3642 GCA_044340815.1 Opitutales bacterium
GAGGCGCATCCCCCCACGATACCATGTCGGCGCGGAACGCACAAGGGGGCCGGACCAACTATTTTAATTTTATTAAAAGTTCGGCGCCGGCCCTGGACGGACGGCGTCAGCGGCGGCGCAGCCGCACGACGAGCCGGGCGGGCACCGGCGCGTCCGGACCGGGATTGGGCAGCAGGACGAAGTCGTCGGCGGCGACCACCGGGGCCGGACCGGCGACGACTTCCCAGCCGGCGGCATGGCGCGGCAGGAAGGCGACCAAGGGGCGGCCGCCCCGCTGGGAGCCATTGGTGTCGACCGGGACGAAGGTCCGCCGTCCGGCGGTCGGCGCGATGACCCACTCGATCTCTCCGGAAGGCAGGGTCGTCAGGGTCTCGGTCCAGCGCAGGGGGCCGGGCGCCAGCCGCGCATCCCAGTGGGGATCGCCGTAGAGGATGGTCATGTCGCGGTCGAACTCCAGCCCGCGGCGGTCGCCGGCGGGGGCACGACCGGCCGCGACCTCCTGGAGACGCCACCGCAAGGCGTGGTGGTTGGCCAACCAGGCCTGGCTGAGGTTGAAGCGCCCGGGTTGCTCCAGGAAGTAATCGAGGACGCCCCACCCGGCATACCCGAACCACGTCGGTTGGACGTAGCCGACCATCTGGCGGACACCCCCCGAGGCCATCCACGACAGGGCCATGCAATCGCCGCCGGGGACGTTACCCATCAGGCAATTGCCGATGGGCAGGTAGACCTTCGGATTGGCGGAAGCGAGGCGATGCACGGTGCCATCGAGGGCCTTGCCGACGACCCCACCCTCCTGGTGGCCAAAGGTGCCGTTGCGGTAGCGGTAACCCGGCTGCCAATCATGCTCGGTCGCATGGCCGGAAGTGATGAAGAGGTCGGTGTGGCCTTCGTTGAGCTTCGCGACGATGGAAGCGGTGGAGTCCTTCGCGCCGGGGACCTCCCGGGGGACTCCGCCCGCGGCCTTCTCCCAACTTTCGCCGGCCTTGAACTCGGAGAACCAATACCCTTGCTCGACGCACTCCATCGCGAAGGACGTGCCGGCGCCGACGGTGCGGATGACGAGGGGTTGGCCGGGGTCGGCGAGCTTCAGCGCCTGACCCGCATCCATCCCCGTGACGACGCCCCAACGGAAATCCTCAAAGGGGTCGGCGTCGTTCTCGCTCGCCAACCGATGCATGACCACCGCGGCCTTGGGCCCGAGTTCCGTGGGGCGGGCGACCCACGTCACGAAGCGGGGTTGCCGCCGACGCAGCTCCTCCTGGAGCTCCGCCGGGGACGACCGGAAGACCAGGACCTCGGCGGCATGGGCGGATTCGAGCCGGGCGACGACCTTGGCCCAGCCTTCGTCTTCGCGGGTCGCGGCGGAGACGAGGACGACGGACTCGGCGGCGGAGAGGGTCCCCGTGAAGGCGAGGACGGCCAGGCAAGACAGGCGAAGCATGGTCAGGGCTTCTCGAAGATGAGCAGGTGTTGCCAGGGGAGGTCGGGCTTATTGACCACGAAGCGGAATCCCGCCGCCTCGAACTCCTTGCGGACCTGCGCCTCCGACATCTTGTGGTGGGGCTTGATGGGGACCTTCGGGTCCTCCGCGCGATACTCGAGCAGGTAGATCCGACCCTTGGGCTTCAGGGCCAAGCGGAGGGAGGCGAGCATCTCGACCGGGTGGTCGAACTCGTGGTAGGCGTCGACCATCAGGGCCGCGTCGAGGCTATCGGCCGGCAGCTTGACGTCGTCGATGGCCCCGAGGTGCGGCTGCACGTTCGGGATCTTCAGGCGGGCCGACTCCTTCTTCAGGAACTCCAACATCTCGGGCTGGATGTCGACGGCCACGACCTTGCCGCGCGGAAGCTTCGGCGCGATCCGGAAGGAGTAGTAACCCGACCCCGCCCCGATGTCGGCCAGCACCGCATCCGGCGCCAGTTCGAGCAGCGCGATGGCCTTGGAGGGCGCCTCCTCCTTTTCGCGGTCGTCGCGCTCCAGCCAACCGATCCCGGGATGGCCCATCACCTGCGAAATCTCCCGACCCATCCAGGTCTTGCCGATGCCATCCGGCGAGGGTGCGCAGGCGCCGTAAGCGGGCTTGGCCGGCGCCACCGGGGCGGCGGAAACCGCCGGCGCGCCCGGAGCCGAAGCCACCGCGGTCGGCCGGCTCCAGTAATAGAGACCGATGGTCGCCAGCAGCAAAAGGGTGGCGGTGAGCGCGGGGTGACGGCGGAACATGCCGATGTTCCTAGACCGGGGGGAGCAAAGCGCAAGCCTACCCATGCCTGACGCTTGACCCCGCGGCCCGCGGAGGACACCCCTCCCCTACCCATGCGTTGCGCGACCGAATGGACCTTGATCGACACGGAGACCACGGGCCTGTTCGCGCCCATCCACGTGGTCGAAGTCGCCGCGGTCCGGATGCGCGGCTGGGAACCGACCGGCGAGACTTTCCAGGCGTTCCTGGACCATGACATCGAGATTCCCCGCGAGGCCGAGGCCATCCATGGCTATGATCGCGCCTTCCTCCGCCGGCACGGCGCCGACCCGCGGGAAGTCCATCGGGCGTTCCGCGGCTTCCTCGGCGACCGCCCGATCTGCGCGCACAACCTGAGCTACGACCTGGACCGCTGCCTCCTCCCCGAATGGACGCGGCTCCGCGTCGGCACGACCCATGCGCGCGGGTTCTGCACGGTGAAGCTGGCCCGTCGCGCCCTGCCCGAACTGAAATTCCACGGCATGGGTTTGCTGACGAAGAAATACGGACTGACCCGCGCGAAGGCCCACGCCGCCTTGGCGGACGCGCAGGCGACGGCCCAACTCGTCACCCAGGTCATCGCCCCCCGGCTACGCGGGACGGAGTTCGCGGAGTTCGCCGCGCTCGTGCGCCTTTCCGAGATGGAACGCCGGCGCGCCGCGAAGGCCCTGGGCCTCCAGCCATGAAAAAGGCCGACCTTACGGTCGACCTCGACGGAGCAGCCCGGCGGCTTACTTCTTGGCGGGCTCGGCCTTCTCGACCGGGTTGCACTTCTCGCAGACCTTGGCGTCCTTCGCCGCCTTGACGCAGCAGGGATGGTTGCACTTCTCGCCCTTCTTGTCGGCCTTCTGGCAGCAGCCGCCGTCCTTGAACTTGGCGGTGTCGACCTTGGTGTCGGCGGCGACGGCGACGAGGGCGCAGGCGAGGAACAGGGGGAGCAGGAGTTTCTTCATGATGAGGATAGGATGGGACGGTGCGGACCGGAGGCAACGCTCTTCCACCCTCGACCGGCCCGAATGGCCGAAAAGCCCGCCCCAGCCCCCGCGATTCAGGCCTGCCGACGATAGGGGGTTGCGGCGAACTTTAGGTTTATTCAAATTATGACCGTGCCCACCGCACCTCCGCCAACCAAGCCCCGCCCCCGGGGACGCTCCGGTTTCGGGCTCGTGCTCTCGCTGGTGATCATGGGCCTGGCGGTCATGACCATCATCGTCATCGCCGGCTTCCTCTCCGTGGAGAGCCACCTGGCGCTCCAGCATCAGCTGGGCTTGCGCGCCCGGCTCAATGGCCTGGTCTCCCTGCGGCTGGCCCTGGCGCACCTGCAGCAGGAAGCCGGCCCCGACCAACGGGCGACCGCCCGCGCCGACTTGACCCAACCCGACGCGACCATCGCCAATGTA
>JBIISU010000164.1:0-3623 GCA_044340815.1 Opitutales bacterium
CTGACGCTTGCTGAAAACCACAGATGAAACCTGTCCTAAAACTCCTCACCGCCTTGCTGCTCGCGCCGCTGGTTGAGCTTCACGCCGCCGATGCCGCATCGGAATCGTCAGACCGGGTCGTCAACGCGGGCGACTATGGCTTGAAGAACATCCCGAGTGACAGGTGGGATGCGAAACTGTTCCCTGACAACCCTGACAGCACCGATGCCATCCAGGCCGCTTGTGACGCGGGTGCGGGGAGGACGGTTTACATCCCGGCGGGGCTTTATCGCATCACAAAACCCATCCGGGTGAAATCGGGAACACAGGTCATGGGCGCAGGCTTCTGCGCAACCAAGATCTCGACGGAGAAGCCGATCGCCATCTTCCATCTTCAAAAAGTCAGCGGCCCGATGACGATCATCCGTGACCTGTGGACGGTCGGCCCGCTCGGCGGCAATTGGCAGGGGACAGGCATCTGGCTGGAAGGCTGCAACGGCGTGACGATCCGCGATTGCTGGGTGAACGGCCTGGGGACCGGCATTCGGGTGGATGGAATCAGCGACACGTGGCTGCGGAACATCGCCGTTGAGATGTGCAATCGCGGAATCGTCGTGGAGTGCGAAAAGCTTTATCCACAGCACGTCGCGGGAAACCTCCGCCTGACGGACTGCTATGGCTGGCAGAACTACCAGGCCGGCATCAGCCTGACCAACTGCCGTGGCGTCCAAATCGAAGGCGGCGGCGCCACCGGGTCACGTTACGGCATCCTAGCCAAGAACTGTGCCGACGTCACCATGACCGGTTTTATGGTCAATATATCTGGGGAAGACAATTATCGGAAGTTCGGCGTCCGCCTTGAGGACTGTGAGCATGTGACCGCCGGACACAACATCATCCAAGGAATGGTGGAGTATGGCCTCGCCGCCGTGCGCTGCAAACGCGTGACCCTCACCGCGAATGTGATCCGCAGCACGAGTGCCGGGCCTGGCATGATCGTCGACCAATGCAGGCTCTCTTCCGTGTCCGCGAACAACGTGAGCGGGTCCGGCAAGGAAAGCATCGCCATCACCGGCAGTCACGACCTGTCCATCACCGGCAACGTCGTGGACTCCTACGGTCTGGCGGCGGACTCCAAGGAAAAGACGGCGGGCATCGCCATCGACGCCCAATCGTCCAATTGCGAACACGTCGGCAACATTCCGAAACCCACGGTCGGCGCGGCCTCGCCTGAACCGAAGACCGGAGCCGCGAAATGAGCCGTCCATCGGATCGATGGCCGGGCACCGCCGCCGGCTGCGAGGCGAATACCCGACAAACCACCCTCATCCTCCTCACCGCCTTGCTGTTCGCGCCGCTCGCCGACGACTATGGCACACCCGACCGGCTGCCGACCAAAGCCTACATCCGGGAGGGCTTGCGCTTGGAAGCCCTCTACATCCTGCGGGAACAGGGCGTCCGGACCGAGGCGAACACGCCGCTCTGGGCCAAGGTCATGGAGCTCGACCGTTTCGACCTCGCGAAGAAGTAAGCCGCACACCCTCCCGGCCCAGCAGTCCCGCCAGCTCGTCTGGCGGGCCTTTTTGTTGCGACACCTGGTGCCATGAAGGTCAGCCCGGCTACCCGAGCCAGGTACGCGGGCCCATCAAGGATCCCGGCAGCCGGGAGGTCCGACCCGCGGCGCCCCCTCAACGAACGGAAGTGACGCTGATGTGGTCGAAGGCGACGTCCGCGCCACTCGCATCCGATGCCAGTGCGAAGCCCACATACGCGGTCTCGGCGAGAGGGATCGTCTCCTTGCCGGTCACAGCCCAGTCGCGGCCGTCCTTGGATCGGAACGCGGTGACGGTATCCCCTCTCCGCACCAGCCTGACCCAGTAAGGTCCGCCGGACTGTTCGTCGCCGGGGGCGGCGGTGGCTCGCTGACGACCGCCGTGCGGCCCGCGCCGCAGCGAAACCGACGGACCGGAAGCATTACCGACGAAAGCCATCGGTGCATCCTCCGTGAGGTCGCGGCGGACGACCAGACCGGCGCCTCCGTTGACGGCGCCGGCCCCGGGGACGACGCGGGCGACGATCTCACCGTCGCCGCGCATCGAACGGTAGACGAAGTGGAAGCCGCCCTCCTGGCGCCGCGCGCCATGCCCCTTGCCGCCGGCGAAGCGGCGCGGACCAGCCTCGCCGGCGGAGCCGCGCGCCGCGGAGGAAAGCCGGACCGAATCCGCCTCGAAGCGGACAAAAGTGGGCGCCGCGGTCGGCCCCACGTCCTGCGAATTCCAGGGACGCGGGATGAGCGGCGTCACGGCGAATTCGGACCCCGGCCTGCGATCGGCCTGCGCGAAGTATCCCTCAGCGACGGTCAGTTCGCGGCCATCATCCAGCCTTTGCCAACGGGCGCGGCCGGATTCGACCTCGAGCCGGACGCCCTCCGGCTGGGCGCGGAGGGTCATCGCTCCTTGATCGATGAGCGCCACCGTGTCGCCGGTTTCAACCCGCGGTCCGGAGGCGGCGGACGAGGATACGCGGAGTTCCCCCCGGTGCAGGCTCAGCCGGGGGCCTGCCTCCACGGAGCGGAAAGTGACCGCCGCCGGTCCGAGGAGCGTCGATGAGAAACCCTGGGCGGCATCGCCGAAAATCGCGACGCCGCCCGTGGCGACGACGATGCCGTCGCCGTCCCGGAGCACGAAGCCATCTTCCGGTGCCTGGATCTTGCGTCCAGCCCGCTCGACCAAGGTCGAGCGACTTTGCCCGGAAAGCGTCAGGCCGGCCGACGGCTCCAGGCTCAGCGCAAACCAGGTGCCGAGGGCCAAGACCAGCAGGGGCAGCGCCAACCGCAGGACCGGACGGCCCAGCAGCCACGAAAACACTTCATGCCATGGGGACGAGGGCTCGGCGACCGGTGCGCGGAGCGGGGCAGAGGCAAAGCGCTCCGCCGAAGCCGAGGTGGCGGAGGCAGCCTGACGGTCGCGCAGCGCCACCCGGACAAGGTTGTCGAAACGCAGTTCGCGCACCAGCTGACGGCGGGCTTGCGGCTCGGCCAGCAGCGCGTTGAGCTCGCGCTGCTCATCGGCGGAAAGCGAGCCGTCCTGCCACTTCAGGAGGATTTCTTCGAGCCGGCTCATAGGCCGAGTTCCCCGAGCTTGAGCCTCTTCTCCACGCACACCCCCAGCGCTTGGCGCATCCGCACGAGGGCCTTGATCACGGCGTCGCAGGAATGCCCCGCCTGCGCGGCGACATCCTTGAGCGGGAGTTCCTGCTCATACCTGAGGGCCAGGATCTGACGCGACTTCTCCGGCAGGGCCCGCAGGCATTCGCCGAGGGCCTGGCGGCGATCCTGGTCCGAGCCATTGGCGGAGTCATCTTCCCCGAACGCCTGCTCGACGCAGTCGAGGAACTCGACGAGGGTGCTGTCCACGCGGACCTTCGAGTTCTGCTTCGTCCGCCAGTGCATCAGGATGAGGTTACGCGCGACCGTGCGGCACCAGGCCGGCGGATTCTGGATGACGGCGCCCTTCTCCAGCTCGGCATGGAGCTTCAGCCAGACCTCCTGGAAGACGTCCTCCGACGTCTGCGCTTCGCGCAACAACCCATAGATGAACGCCATCAGGCGATGGCGGTCGGCGAGAAACCACGCGGTGATCTGT
>JBIISU010000166.1:0-3615 GCA_044340815.1 Opitutales bacterium
TGGCGGGCGACTTTCATAAAGGCACGGGTTTAATGACCGCACGCGGTCAAGCGAGCGTAAATCGATTGTATAGCCCAAATGGCCTTTTCTGTATTTCGCACAATATACATTATGTCTAATTAGATAATGTTCAGATAATACTGGGATAATGTAGGTGTTAATCGTATTAACTTGGGGTCGCCTTAGGGGCGAATTAGACGATGCCCTGCATCGTCATGACGCTGACCAAACGACTCTCCTGGGATGATTCCCTGCTGTTGGCGCTGTTGCCGTTGTTTTTCACCGGCTGCGCTTCGGCCCCTTCCGGGGTCCCCACCAAGCTTCCGGTCGCGGAACATGCCCCGGCCGGTTTGCGCATCGAGCAAGGGGCCGACTCACTAGGATCGGAGGTTCGCAAGGTCGCCGTCCAGGCCCTGATCCTCCATCACACCGGCGGCAATCTGGCCGGCTCCTACGACGTGCTCCAGGGGCGCAAGTCCAGCCATCGGGTCGGGATCCATTATTTGGTCACCGACGAGAATCCTCCGCGCATCATCGCCATGGTGCCGGAGACCAAGGTGGCCTACCACGCGGGCAAAAGCGGCTGGCGTCAGTTCGACGGGCTCAACCAGCCGTCGATCGGCATCGAGATCATCAACCTCGATGGCAACATCCACCGTTATCCCGCCGCGCAGCAGGAATTGGTCGCCAAGCTTTGCGCCGACATCCTCCGCCGACACCCATCCATCAAGCCGACCGAAGTGTTGGCCCATTCGGACATCGCCATCGGTCGGAAGATCGACCCGGGCCTGTTGTTCCCTTGGGCGGAGTTCGCCGCTCGCGGGATCGGCGCTTGGCCGCTCCAGGCGGACGTCGACGCCTTCTTGAAATCCTCCGCCCAAGTCGAGGCGACCGAGGTGCGTCGGCTCCTCCTGACCTATGGCTACGCGGTCGAAGCCGGCGAGTCTGGACTGAAGTTGGCGATCGAAGCTTTCCAAAGGCACTTCCGCGGCAAGAAAGTCGATGGCGTGGCGGACGCGGAGACCGTCGCCATCCTGCGCGCGCTGGTGAAGCGGTACCGGGTCGGAGCGACGGCTCCCTCCCCTGCCCCGGCGACGTCCCGTCCGGCCAAGAACGCCAAGGTCAAACCTTGAGCTGATAACCGGTCCGGCGGAGCAGCTTGTTCGCGAAGCCGCGCAAGAGGTCCCGCTCCGGGTATCGTAGGACGTCGAGGTAGACGGCGTAGGCGACCATGGCCAGGCCGCCACCGACGAACATCGCGAGACCGAGATTGAGCTTCTCCGGCAGGTGATCGTGGCCCCACAGGCGGATCCACGCGGTGGCCTGGTAGGCGATGATGCCGAGGAGGAACGAACCGAGGAGCACCTGGAGGGCCGGCTTGACCATCGGTTCGGCGAGGAACTCGGGGGCGAGTCGCTTGAGGTAATGGCGCAGCACCAGGTATTGCCACACGGTCGAGACGGCGTTGGCGACCGCGAGTCCTTCGACGCCGTACCCGAGGGCGACCGCGGCGAGGGAGCCCACGAAGTTCACGACGAGCGCATGCAAGGCCGCGATGAGCGTCACGCGGGTCTGGCCGGCGACGTTGAGGGCGCGCGTGGCGAGCGAAATCATCGCGTAGAACGGCATGGCGAAGGCGAACAGGACGAGCAGGCGGCCGGTGGCCGCGCAGTGTTCGGGGGTGAACTTGCCGAACTCGAACAGCAGCTGGACGATCGGGCCGGCGAGGACGGCGAGCCCGAAGGCCGCCGCCACGTTGACGGCCAGGATGAGCCGCAGGCCGCGGGCGTAGTTCCGGCCGAGCGCCGCCCGGTCGCCCTGGGCGAAGGCCATCGCCAGCGCCGGGAACATCACCACGGCGATCGAGGCGCTGAACAGGCCGATGGGCAGTTCGACGATGCGGTTGGCGATGTAGTAGTAGGTCAGGCCCGCGTCGCTCACCTTGTAGGCGAGGCCGCGGGAGATGAGGAAATTGACCTGCTGGATGCCGGCGCCGAGCGCGGCCGGCAGGAAGGCGATGCTGAGCGTGCGCCAGGCCGCGACATCCACGTGCACCGGACCGGGGCGCCAACCGGCCTGCCGCAAACCTTGGAGCGGGATCAGGAGCTGCAAGGTCCCGCCGGCGAGGGCGCCCGCGCAGAGCCACCCCGCCTTGCCCATCTCGGTGTCGGCCAGCAGGCCGAAGAGCCCGAGCCCGACGATCATGCAGAGGTTGAGCAAGCCGGAGGCGATCTCCGCCAGGCCGAAGCGGCCGGATAGGTTGACGGCGGAGGTGAACAGCGCGGCCACGCAGATCAGCGGCATGTAGGGCATGCAGGCGGCCGTCAGGATGGCGACGTTGGCGTCGGCCGGGCTCAGGAAAGCCCACAGCAAGGCGACCCCGATGCCCAGCAAGGTCAGGCCGATCATCCCGGGGAGGATGCGCCGCAGCGCGTAGTTCAGGAAACCGAAGGCCGCCGCCTGGCCATCGCGGGCGGTCTTGTCGGCCAGCACCGGCACGATGGCCGCGGTCAGCGCGCCTTCACCGAGCAGCCGTCGGAACAGGTTCGGGATCTGGAAGGCGAAGAGGAAAGCCGCGCCGACCGCGGAAGCTCCGAAGACCCCGGCGGTCAGCTGGTCGCGGACCAGCCCGAGCACGCGCGAGACCATGGTCCAGGACGCGGTCTTGGCCATGTCCCGGTACTGGCGCGCCTGCTCGGTCATCGGCTCAGGGCAGGATCGCGCGCATGCCTTCCTCCAGCACGGCGCGGAGCGCGGGCACCAGGTCGGTGCGCGGCACTTCGGCCTCGCTGCGGTCGGTCAGGCTGCGCACCTTCGCCACGCCCTTGGCGACCTCGCCGCCGCCGTAGACCAGGGCGTACTTCGCGCCCGCGGTCTCGGCCTGCTGCGCGAGCTTGCCGAACTTGCCGTCGCGGAGGTTGTACTCGACGCGGAAGCCGGCGCGCCGGAGCGTGGCGACGTCCTCGAGGGCGGCCGCGCGGGCGTCGTCGCCGAGGATCATCGCGTAGAAATCCGGGCCGTCGGCGTAGACCGGCAGGAGCCGCTTCAGCTCGAGCAGGTCGCGCAAGGTCACGTCGCCCATGCCGAAGCCGACGGCGGGCAGGTCGGGTCCGCCCAGCTTCTTCACGAGGGCGTCGTAGCGGCCGCCGCCCGCGAGGGCGCGGGCCTCGCCGCCGGTCTCGAAGGCCTCGAAGACGAAGCCCGTGTAGTAGGCCAGGCCGCGCACGATGGTCAGGTCGATGGCGACGCATTCGGCGAAGCCCAGCGCGGTCAGGGTGGCCAGCAGGTGCTTCCATTCGCCGAGGCGCTCGGTCATCGCGGCGTCGCCCGCCGCGAGGCTTTCGAGGTCGGCCAGGGACTTGGTGTTGGCGAAGGCGCGCGCGGACTCAAGGGCCTGCGCGGGATCGACCGAGGTGCCGGCGAGCGCGGCCGTCATGGCTTCGAGCAGGTCCTTGGGCGCGCCGCGCTCCAGCTTGTCGACGACGCCGAGCACGGCGGTCGCCTGCGCCTCGGGGATGCCGAGGCTGGCGAGGTAGCGGAACCAGAGCGTGCGGTCGGAGACGCGGATGCGGAAGTCGGCCTGGGTGAGGCCGAAACCCAGGAGGCAGTCGGCGC
>JBIISU010000165.1:0-3615 GCA_044340815.1 Opitutales bacterium
TTCGCGGCTTTTGTGAAAGCAGCGGTTGAGAAGTCCCGGCGCTCCTGCTAACTGGCAGACGAAACCGGCCCCGCCGGTCGCTCCTTTCGGTTGGGCGGAGAACCGCCGCACGAGGTCCCTACCTCGCCCACCCCTCTCCCCCACCCCCATGTCCAACTCCATCCCCGCCGCCGGCACCTGGGTGCCGCGCCTCCGCGAGCAGGTCGCCCGCGTGGTCGTCGGCCAGCAATACCTGGTCGACCGCCTCCTCATCGGCCTCCTCGGCAACGGCCACGTGCTGCTCGAGGGCGTCCCCGGCCTGGCGAAGACCCTCTCCGTGCGGACGTTGGCGCAGACGGTGCAGGCCGACTTCTCCCGCGTGCAGTTCACGCCGGACCTGCTGCCGGCCGACATCGTCGGCACGCTCATCTACGACCCGAAGTCCGGTGAGTACAACGTGAAGAAGGGTCCGATCTTCGCCAACTTCGTGCTGGCGGACGAGATCAACCGCGCCCCGGCCAAGGTGCAGTCCGCGCTGCTGGAGGCGATGCAGGAGCGCCAGGTGACGCTCGGCGGCGAGACGCACAAGCTCCCGACGCCCTTCCTCGTGCTGGCGACGCAGAACCCGATCGACCAGGAGGGTACCTACCCGCTGCCCGAGGCCCAGGTGGACCGCTTCATGCTGAAGCTGAACATCGGCTACCCGACGCGCGACGAGGAACGCAAGATCCTCGACGCGATGGCCACCACGGCGCCGAAGCTCGACGTCACGCCGGTCATCACGCAGGCCGACATCCTCTCCGCCCGCCAGGCCGTCGACGCGGTCCACGTGGCCGACCCGGTCCGCGACTACATCGTCTCCCTGGTGCTCGCCACCCGCGGCCACCACGAGGGCGGCCCCGACCTCAAGAAGTTCGTGCAGTTCGGCGCCTCGCCGCGCGCGACCATCAACCTCACCCTCGCCGCCAAGGCCTGGGCCTTCCTCCAGGGCCGCGACCACGTGACCCCGCAGGACATCAAGGACATCGCGCCCGACGTGCTCCGCCACCGCCTCATCCTCACCTACGAGGCGGACGCCGAGGGCGTGGACGCCGACGCCATCGTCCGCCGCGTCCTCGACGCGGTGCGCGTGCCCTGAGCCCAGCCGCGCCCGTGGACCCCGTCGTCCCGACCAACCCGCAGGAGACCCTCCGCCGCGCGCAGCGCGTCGAGGTCGTCGCCCTGCGCGCGGTCAACGACGCGATGGTCGGGGCCTACCTCTCCCGCTTCAAGGGCCGCGGGACGGACTTCGAGGAACTGCGCGAGTACGTGCCGGGCGACGACGTCCGCACGATGGACTGGAACGTCACGGCGCGCACGGGCAAGCCGTTCGTCCGCCTGCACCGCGAGGAACGCGAACTCACGATGGTGCTGGCGATCGACGTCTCCGGCTCCTCCGCCTTCGGCTCCGGCGACCGGACCCTGCGCGAACGCGCCGCCGAGGCGGCCGCCTGCCTCGCCGTGTCCGCGCTGAAGGCCGGCGACAAGGTCGGCCTGCTGCTCTTCACCGACCGCGAGGAACTCTGGCTCCGCCCGCGCAAGGGGCGCCGCCAGGTCCTGCGCATCGTCCGCGAGGCGCTGGAGTTCCGCCCGACCTCCCGGCGCACCGCCTTCGCCGGCCCGATGCGCCGCCTCGCCCGCGCGCTCAAGCGGCGCGCGATGGTCTTCGTGCTGTCCGACTTCCTCGCCGGCCCCGAGGGCGAGGACGCGATGGCGGCCGCCTTGGGCGAGCTCAACGCCCGCCACGACACCGCCTGCCTCCAGCTCGTCGACGCGCGCGAACGCGAGCTGCCCGACGTCGGGCTGGTCGCCCTCGAGGACGCCGAGTCGGGCGAGATCCGCGAGGTGGACACCGGTTCGGCCGACGTCCGCGCCCGGTTCGCCGCCGCGGCGGACGCGCGCCTGACCGGCGTCGCCACGACGCTCGGCCGGGCCGGCGTGGACGTGGCGCGCCTGGACCCCGACGCCGCCATCGCCCCCACCCTGTCGCGCTTCTTCGAGCGCCGCCGCCGCCGATGATCCTCGCCGCCGACGAGAAGCCTTTCGCGCTGCTGGGCCCGCGCCCGGCGCTGCCGCCCGGCTGGTGGGAATCCTACTGGGCGGTCGTCGTCCTGGGCTTGGCCGCGGCGACCTTGCTCGCGCTGCTGCTCGCGACGTGGCTCCGCCGACCGCGCCGGGTCCCGGCGCCGTTCGCCGCCTTCGAGGCGGCGCTGGCCGCCGCCGCCGGCCGCCCCGCGCCGGAGGCCACCCGCGCGGTGACCGCGGCCTTCCGCGCCTACCTCGCCGCGGCGCACCCCGCCGCGCACGCCGCGTTGTCGACCGAGGAACTCGCGGCGCGCCTGGTCGACCTGCCCCTTTTCCTGCCCGCGCGCCAACCGCTCCTCGCGGCCCTGCGCGCGGCCGACGCCGCGAAGTTCGCCGGCGCGCCGCTGGATCCCGCCATCCTGATCGCCGCGGTCCGCGAGGCCGCGCAACGCGTCGAGGACGCGCGCCGCGCCCTGGGAGGGACCGCCTGACATGGAACTGGGCTTCGAGTTCGAACACCCGTGGGCGCTGCTCTTCCTGGCGGCGTTGCCGCTCTACGCCTGGCTGCGCGGACGCGTCGGCCGGACGTCGGCCCTGCTCTTCCCCGACGCGGCGCTGCTGGACGGCCTATCGCGCCGGGTGCGCGAGGGCGCGGGCAGCCTCCGGCTCTTCCTGCGGCTCGCCACCGCCGCGCTCCTGATCGTGGCCATCGCGGGCCCGCGCACCGCGAACAAGGAGGTCGAACGGGAGACCGAGGGCGTCGACATCCTCCTGGTCGTCGACCTGTCGTGGTCGATGATGGCCCTGGACATGAGCCCGCCGGGCAAGGAGACGACGCGCTGGGAGGCCAGCCAACAGGTCATCCGCGAGTTCCTCGCGCGCCGCCCCGACGACCGCGTCGGCGCCGTGGTCTTCTCCGGCAAGCCCTACCTGCTGAGCCCGCTGACCATCAACAAGGGTTGGATCGAGAAGGGCGTCGACCGCATGCACATCGGCATCGTCCAGGAGACAGGGACGGCGATCGGCGAAGCCCTGGCGATGGGCGTCGACCGGATGAAGAACGTGAAGGGCAAGGGCTCCAAGGTCATCATCCTGCTCACCGACGGCGACGACAACCAGAGCAAGGCCATCCTCCCGATCCCGGCCGCGGAACTCGCCGCCGCGATGGGCATCAAGCTGTACACCATCGGGCTGGGGAAGGATGAACCCACCGTCCTGCCGCAGTTCGACCGCCGCACCGGCAAGCTCAACCGCGACGTCTTCGGGAAGATCATCCCGATGATGACGATGAACCCCGCCAACTACGAGATGCTCGAGAAGATGGCGAAGATCGGCCAAGGCCGCTTCTACCGGGCGCTCGACCGCGACCAGCTGCTGCGCGTCTACGAGGAGATCGACCGCCTGGAGCGCACCGAGGTCAAGATCCGCGAGACCGTCACCTACGAAAGCCACCGGCAGGCCTGGATGCTCGCCGCCCTGGTCCTCCTCCTCGCCGAACTGCTCGGGGCGCTCGTCCGCCCCCGCGCCCCCTGAGCCATGGACTTCGCCGATTTCCATTTCGCGACGACCTGG
>JBIISU010000167.1:0-3609 GCA_044340815.1 Opitutales bacterium
GCTCGCGGCGCTCAACCAACGCCGCCACGACGCGCTGGGCGACCCGGAGATCCAGACCCGCATCGCGCAGTACGAGATGGCCTTCCGCATGCAGACGAGCGTGCCGGACCTGCTCGACCTCTCCAAGGAACCGCAGCACGTGCTCGACCTCTACGGTCCGGACGTCAAGCGCCCCGGCTCCTACGCGTCGAACTGCCTCCTGGCCCGGCGCCTCTGCGAGCGCGACGTCCGCTTCGTCCAGCTCTTCCACATGGGCTGGGATCACCACGGTGGACTCCCGAAGGCCATCAAGGGCCAGTGCAACGACACGGACCACGCCACGGCCGGGCTGCTGACCGACCTCAAGCAGCGCGGCCTGCTCGACGACACGCTGGTCGTCTGGGGCGGCGAATTCGGCCGCACCATCTATTCGCAGGGCGCGCTCACCGAGACGAACTACGGCCGCGACCACCACCCCCGCTGCTTCACCGTCCTGATGGCGGGCGCGGGCGTGAAGAAAGGCACGACCTACGGCGAGACCGACGACTTCAGCTACAACATCGTGAAGGATGGCGTGCACGTGCACGACCTCAACGCCACGATCCTGCACCTGATGGGCGTCGAGCACACCCGCCTGACCTACCGCTACCAGGGACGCGACTTCCGCCTCACCGACATCCACGGCGAAGTGGTCAAGAAGCTGTTGGCGTAACGGGCAACCCGTTGATCCGTTGAACGGTTGGTCAGTTGGCCCGATCAACCCCTCGCGCCCTCCCGCCCTCGTGTCCTCGAGCCCTCCTGCCCTCGCGTCCTCGAATCCCCTACTTCCCCATCTGCTCCCGGTACATCACCTTGAACGGATTCTCGGCGGGGCCTTTGACCCCTTCGTTGACCATCAGGGGGCGGACATCCTTCCACCAGGCGTCGTGGCGGGCGATGAGGTCGGCGACGACTTCCGGGTGCTGCGCGGCGACATCGGTGGTCTCGCCATAATCGGCTCCGAGGTCGAAAAGCTGCCAGGTCGGCTTGGCGGGCGAAGCCTGGCCTGAGTCGGCCTTGGCGGCCTTGGCCTTGGCTTTTCCTGCGGCCGGACCGGCACCGGCGGCGACGAGGTGCCAGCGGGTGGTCCGTACGCTGGTCTGGGTATGGCGGCCAACCTCGGGGTCCGCGCCGTTCCAGCGGCCGACATGGGTGATGAGCGTACGATCCGGCCAAGCGATATCGTCACCCACCTTGGCCGTCAGCAACGGCAGCAGGCTGCGGCCTTCGAGCTGTGATTTCATCTGCGGCGAGGCCTCCGTGCCCGTCAGCTCCAGGAGAGTCGGGGCGAAGTCCACATGGGCGGCCAGGGCCTTGACGTCCTTAGGCTGGAAGCGTCCGGGAAGCCGCCAGAAGGAGATGGCCCGGATGCCGCCCATGAAGGCCGTGCCCTTCTGGGCGCGCATACCCGCATTGAAGACCTTCACGCCGGCGGTCCCGCCGTTGTCGTTCATGTACACGACCAGCGTATCTTGGGCCACGCCAAGCGCCTCGAGGCGGGCCAGGATCTTGCCGACGTTCTGGTCGATGTTGTGGAGCATCCCGAAGAAGTTCTCGGTATCCTTGCCCAGCCCCTTGCCCTCGTAGAGCGCCGCGTCCTCGGGCTTGGCGTTGTAGGGTGCGTGCGGGGCATTGGTCGCGATGTAGGCGTAGAAGGGACGCTTGGCGGCGACTTCGCCCTCGATCCACTTCGTCGCCCGCCCGAAGAACTCGTCGGTGCAGTACCCCTCGGTCTTCACGAACTTGCCGTTATGGAGGATGGTCGGGCCATAGTAGGAGTTCTTCGGGACGTCGCCGCAGCTGCCCGGGTAGCTCTGACCGATGCCGCCGGCGCCGTGGATGAAGACTTCGTCGAAACCGCGCCGATTCGGCTGGTACTCGGCTTCGTCGCCCAGGTGCCACTTGCCGAAGATGCCCGTACGATAACCGGCTTTCTGCAGTTGCTCGGTCAACGTCGCGGCGCCGAGGGCCATGCGCTCACGTTCGAAGATGGTGTGCGTGACCCCGTTCTTGAATTCGTGGCGACCAGTGAGCAAGGCGCTGCGCGTCGGGGCGCAGGTCGGGGAAACCTGGAAGTCGGTGAAGCGGACGCTCTCCGCCCGGAGCTTGTCGAGGTTGGGAGTCCTTAGGATCGGGTTCCCGTGCGCGCCGACATCGCCATAGCCTTGGTCATCGGTCAGGATGAAGAGGATGTTGGGCTTGGTCTCGACGGCGAACAGGGTCGCCGTCAGGGCCAGGCAAAGCGTCAACAGGGGTCGCATGCGTTTTGGAACACCCTGACCGCCGAACAGTTCCAGGCAATCCGTCAGAGACTCGACAGGAGCGGAAATACCGCCTCAATCGAAGCATGCGGCGGATACTCCCCCTCCTCCTTGGCCTGCTCTCCCCGCTGGCGGCCATCGCCGCGGGCGCCGACCTCTACCGCATCCAGTGCTCCGCCTGCCATGGTCCGGAGGGCAAAGGCATTCCCGGGGTCTTCCCCCCGTTGGCCGGGGCGGACTTTCTCCGGACCCATCGCGAGCAGGCCCTCCGCGCCCCCATGGAAGGCCTGCAGGGGCCTCTGACGGTCAACGGACAGTCCTACCATGGCCAGATGCCCGCCGTGGCCCTCAAGGACGCCCAGATGGTCGAGCTCTTCGATTTCATCTTCACGGCCTGGGGCAACGACCTTCCGAAGACCACCCTCGAGGAGATCCAAACGGTCCGCGCACGGTGCCGTTACCCGACGTTCGAAAAGCTGGTCGAGTCGATGTGTCCCCAGACGCTCCCGGCCGCCCCCGCCGGCTGGTCCCTACGCGTCGCCCTTCCCCTCGCCTTCAACCCGACCAGGGTCATCGCCACACCGGATGGGCGGCACATCCTGATGCTCGCCGCCAACGGCGACGTCTGGCGCTGGGATCAGGTGGCGCCCACGCCGACGCTGCTCTTCGCCGGGAAGGACTACTTGGACGAGAAACTGGGCGGCCCGGCCTGCCTCGGCCTTGGCATCGACCGCCAGGGCCGGCTGTACGTGGTCTCCAACCAGTGCAACAAGCAGGCGCAGCCCGTCACCAACGAAGTGACGATCTTCCGCGGCCAGCCGGACGACCGGGGCGGCTGGACCAAGCCTTCGCCTTGGCTCCGCACCTCCTACCCCTTCGGCGTCGGACCTTATAATCACGGCGCATCCCATCTCGCCGAAGGACCCGACGGCTTCCTTTACGTCAGCAACGGCGCGCGGACCGACGGCAATGAAGCGGGCCAATCCGACCTCTACTTCAAGGGTGGCGAGGTGCCGACGACCGCCACGCTCTGGCGCGTCGATCCTGAAGCGGACTCGCCGCAGGTCGAAATCTTCGCCCGCGGCCTGCGGAACACCTATCACTTCACGTGGGACCGTTCCGGCCGCCTGCTCGGCGTCGAGAACGGCCCGGATGCCGACGCCCCGGAGGAACTGAATTTGCTCCTAGCCGGCGGACATTATGGCTTCCCTTACCAGTTCGCCGACTGGACTAAGCCTGCCTACCCGCACACGCCCGCCCCGCCGCCGGGACTGAAGATCACGCGGCCATTCCGCAACCTCGGCCCGGCGGCCCGCGGCGCCGAGGGGCC
>JBIISU010000168.1:0-3574 GCA_044340815.1 Opitutales bacterium
GCACCTGACCTCCCAGGAGGTCCGCGAGGCCATGGCGGACAACATCAACCAGATCATCGAGGCCGTGAAGGGCTCCTTGGAGCGCATCCCGCCGGAGCTTTCCGCCGACCTCGTCGACCGCGGCATCGTGCTCGCCGGCGGCGGCGCCCTCATCCGCAAGATCGACCGCGCCATCTCCGAGGCGACCGGCTTGCCCGTTTTCGTCGCCGAAGACCCCCTTTGCGCCGTGGTCAACGGCACCGGCAAGATCCTCGCCAACTCGTCCCGCTGGAGCGGCCGGGAATGAGCCGAGCGGGCTGACCCGCCATGGACAAGCACCGGCAAGGCGCCACCGCATCCTACGTCGTCCTCGCCCTCTGCGCGGTCGTCTGGGTGGTGTTGCCCGCCGCCGTGCACCGTTTCGCCCAGGAGGCCTTCGCCGAATTCCAGGCTCCGGCCCTGCACCTCGCCGGCAAGGCCCGCGACCTTGCCCGCTTCTGGGAACTGAAGTCCCGCGACAAGGAGGAGATCCTGGCCGCCTCGCGCGACCTCGCCCGGGCCAACGCCGCCCTCGAGCTGCAGCTCCGGCGGTACGAGGATATCCGCAAGGAGAACGTGCGTCTGCGCGAGATGCTGCGCTACAATCCGCCGCCGGAATACCTGACCGTCGTGGCCCGGGTCGCCGTCCGCGACTCCTCCACCTGGTGGCAGCGCATCATCATCCGCAAGGGCTCCGATGACGGCGTCCGCGCCGGCTGCCCGGTGATCTTCTCCGATCGCGTCATCGGCAAGGTCGCCGTGGCCCACCACACCACCAGCGAGGTCGACCTGATCACCAGCCCCAACTTCCGTTGCACCGGTTTCCTCGAGGGGGACGACCAGAACCGCATCGTCCTCGTGACCGGGGCTCCGGGGCGAGGCCTGGCCACCGGACGCGCCCGCGTCAGCGCCATCCCGCAGGATTATTTCTATCCCGCGGTCGGGACCGCCCCGAAGGTGATGACCACGGGCTTGGGCGGCGTCTACCCCGCGGGCATGGTCCTCGGGCATCTGGAAGGCAGCCAGCGCACGACCCAGGACGGCAATTTCCGGGAATCATCGCTGACGCCGACGCGCGACCTTTTCTCGCTGCAGGAGGTCACCGTCCTCGTCCCCAAGTACCCGACGCCCGGCGAACTGCTCCTGGAAGACCAGGCCCAGAAGCGGCTGGATGAACTGCGCTGACGATGGTCTGGTCCTGGTTCATCGTGCTGTTGGCGACGCTTCCCTGCCTATGGGTCGCCGACCTGATGACCGACGCCTTGGCGGGCACCAACCTGGTCGTGTTCATCTCCGGCGCCGCCATCGTCGCGCCGTGCCGTCGGCTCAAGCGCTGGCAGGCGGTCCTCTTCGCGGCCTGCGTCGGGTTCCTCTTCGAGGCGCGGCGGCCCATCCCCGCCGGCACATTGCCGTTCCTGCTGGCGGGCATGTCCATCTTCCTCACGAGCAACCGCATCCTCCTGCGCAACACGCCCCTGGTCCTGCGCGGCGCGCTGCTCAGCAATACGCTCGCCTGCACGGCTTGGTTCACCGCCGCCGGCCTGCGCGCGGGCGCCTTCACCACCGGCGACCTCGGTGATTTCACGCTGCAGTTGCTGCTGCAGGTTGGACTGGCGGCGGCCATCGCCTTGGCCGTCTTCGTCCCGCTCGCCCTCATCCAGGATGCCGCGATGGACCGGACCGGCCTCCCCCCCGCCATGGAAGCGCCATGAAGGAGACCCTCACCACCGAGGCGCTGCCGTCCTCCCCCATCGCCAAGGCCCGGCTTTACCTGGTCTTCCTCCTCTTCGCGGTGGGCTTCGCCTATGTGATCGTGGGCCTTGGCCTGCGGCAGTTGATCCAGACCGGCGACCTCAAGGCCCAGTATGAGACGCAGAGCCGCCGCGTCGTCCTGCGGCCGCCTTCCCGGGGCCTCATCTACGACCGCAACGGCTACGTGCTGGTCGAGAACCGCATCCGTTGGAGCATCAAGGCGGACCTCCTCGCGCTGCAGCCGGAAATCCACCGCAAGTACCTCGCCTTGATCAAGGCCGAGCGGGCGCGCGGTGCCCCGGTCGAGTACGACAAGCTGCAGGATAAGGCCCGGCTGGACGTCCTCCAAGGTTGGCTGGACCGCGTCTGGTACGTCATCGACGAAACCCAGCCCAATAAGCGCGCCGGCGCCAAGCCGCGGCCCGTCCGGACGGACGACGAACCGGAGCGCCGCGTCAACGCCGTCGACCTGAAGAAACACCTTCGCGAGCGCCGCGCCTTGCCGTTCATCCTGGTGACGGACCTGGCTTTCCCCGGCACCGCCCGGGCGCTCCGTCCGGAGGAAGGTCAGCGGACCATCGCGCGCTTCATCGACCAGTTCCCCGTCAACGGGCCGATCTCCCTCCAGTCCGACATCGTGCGCTCGTACCCGCACGGGAGCCTGGCGGCCCACGTGCTCGGCTACATCAAGGATACCGATGAATTGCCGGAAAAGGTGAACGAACTCGCGGACCTGCCGATGGACAACCTGCAGAAGCTGCAGTACACCGGCAAGAAGGGCGCGGCGGGCATCGAGCAAACTTTCGACGCCGTGCTCAAGGGGATGAGCGGCTGGGAACTCTGGACCAAGACTTCCTCCGGCTACAACAAGGAGCTCGTGGCCAGCAACCCGGCCCAACAGGGCTCGGCCGTGAACCTTTCGCTGGACCGAGACATCCAATGCGCCGCCGAACGCGCGCTGGCGCAGATCAAGGATTCCAAGGGCGAGTTGCTCCCCGGCGCCGCCGTCATGCTCGACGTGAACACCGGCGAGATCCTCGCCCTCGCGAGCCAGCCCACCTTCGACCCCAACCGACTCGCCGACCGCGTCACGCAGGTCTATTTCGACGAGGTCGACGGCCGGGGCGGCTGGATGAACCGGGCGATCCAGGGACTCTACGCCCCGGGCTCGACCTTCAAGGTGATCACCGCGATCGCCGGCCTTCGTCATGGCATCGTCGATTGGGACGATGTCCTCGAGTGCGGTCCGAGCTTCCGCGTCGGGGGCCGCGACTTCCCCGAGCATGACCCCGCCGGTTATGGCCCGGTGGACCTCGAGAAGATGTTGGCCGTGTCCTGCAACGTCTGGAACTACATGGTGGGCGTCCGCCTCGGCCAGGAACGGTTGGCGGCGGAAGCCCGCCGCTTCGGCCTCGACACCCCCTTGCTCACGCACGTGTCGGACCTCGTCAACGCCAGCCCCTACGAACTGCCCTACCCCGCCGCCCGGACCTTGGTCGTGCCCGACGCCGCCTACAAGAAGCGCATCGGCGCCGGCGCCTGGACCGAAGGCGACACCGCGAACTCCTCGATCGGCCAGGGCTACATCCTGACCACCCCGCTGCACATGGCCTGCGTGGCCGCGTCCCTCGCGCGCGGGGAGACGCGCACCACGCCCTCGATCGTCCACGACCCGGGACGCGACGGACGCCATGTGGGCGCCGAGCCGATCGGCCTGACCGAGGACCAGCTCAACGCCCTGCGGTCCGGTCTCGAACGCTGCGTCAACGAGGGGACCGCCCGCTCCGTCCGCATCCCCGAACTG
>JBIISU010000169.1:0-3563 GCA_044340815.1 Opitutales bacterium
GCGCCGGGTTCTTGGAAGGGGTGAGCTCGAGCTTCGGCTTGACCGGCACGAAGGTGGTGGCGCCCAGCAGGGCGAAGGCGATGACCAAGGTCAGGGAGGCGACGGCGAGGTCGCGGCGCGTGAGGCGGGGCATGCGCCGTTTCTAGCCCGCCCCCCGGGTGAGTAAAGACGACAGACGTCCGCGGGACCCCGACGGACCGCTTGCGCTCCGCCGTCCGCCCCGCCTAATCTCCGGCCATGCGCCGAACCCCGCGATGCCTCGTGCCCGCCCTGCTCTGCCTGACGCTGGCCTTCGTCGGCTGCGGGCCCAAGGAGGATACCGCCGCCCGTCGGGCCCGCGAGGGCTACCTCATCATCAACAACGCCGCCGAACCTTCCGGGCTCGACCCGCAGGAAGTCACCGGCCTCCTGGAGTCCCGCATCGTCTATTCCCTCTTCGAGGGCCTGGTGAACTACAAGGCCGACGACCTGAGCCCGATTCCCGGCGCGGCCGAGAGCTGGACGAACTCGGCCGATGGCCGCACCTGGACCTTCCGGATCCGGCCCGCGGCGCGCTGGTCCAACGGGGACCCGGTGACCGCGCGGGACTTCCTCTTCAGCTACGAACGGATGCTGCGGCCGACCTTCGGCTCCGAATACGCCTCGATGCTGCACTGCGTCCGGGGAGCCAAGGCCTTCAACGAAGGCAAGCTGCAGGACTTCGCGCAGGTCGGTTTCCGCGCGCCCGACGACCGGACGCTCATCATCGAACTGGACCATCCGGTGCCCTACTTCCTCGGGTTGATCTGCCACCACAGCTGGCTGCCCGTCCACCCGCCCACCATCCTCAAGTTCGGGAAGATCGACACCCTCAACACCCCGTGGACGCGCCCCGGTTCGCTGGTCGGCAACGGCGCCTTCACGCTCGAGACGTGGGAAGTCGCCCGGCGCATCGTCGTGCGCCGCAATCCCGGCTACTGGGACGCCGCCAACGTCGGCCTGCAGGCCGTGGAGTTCCGCGCGATCACCGAGCTCTTCGCCGAGGAGCGCGCCTTCCGCGGCGGCGAGCTGCACATCACCGGCTCGGTGCCCCCGCCCAAGGTCGTCAAACTCCGCGCGGCCGGGTCGAAGGAACTGCGGCTCGACCCCTACCTCTCGACCTCGTTCATCCGCGTGAACTGCGACATCAAGGGCAACGAAGCGGCCCGCAAGGCCCTCGCCGACGTCCGCGTCCGCCGCGCGCTGGGCATGGTCATCGACCGCCAGCAGATCGTCGAGAAGGTGCTCCGCGCCGGCGAATCCCCCGCCCTCCACCTGACCCCGCCGGGCACCGGCGGGTTCGTCGCCCAGGCCCGCTGGCGGGAAGACCGCGAGGAGGCCCGCCGCCTGCTCGCCGCGGCGGGCTACCCGGGAGGCCAGGGCCTGCCCAAACTCGAATACCTCTACAATACCTCCGAAGGCTCGCAGAAGGCGGCCGAGGTCTACCAGGAGACGTGGCGCCGCGAGCTCGGGATCGAGGTCGAACTCAAGAACCAGGAGTGGAAGGTGTACCTCAGTTCCCTGCACAAGGGGGAATACCAGCTGGCGCGCTCCGCCTGGACGGGCGACTACAACGACCCGAACACCTTCCTCGAGATGTTCATCACCGGCAACGAGCTGAACCAGTGCAACTGGAGCGACCCGGAGTACGACCGCCTCATCGGCGCGGCCGCCCGCGAGTCCGACCCGGCCAAGCGCTTCGGCTACTTCCAGCAGGCGGAGCAGCGGCTGGTCGACGGCGCTCCGATCCTCCCGGTGGCCTTCAACAAGAACAAGTTCCTGATCCGCCCCGAGGTCACGGGCTGGTACCCGACCTTGATCGACCAGCACCCGCTCAACGCCGTGCGCCTCCGACCGGCGAAAGGGGATTGAAGCCCCCGACGGAACCTCCACTATCCGCCCCACTTCCATGCGCCCCCTCCTCCTCGCCTTGGCCTGCCTCCTCGCCCTGCCCGTCCTCCGCGCCCAAGAGGACCCGAAGACCGGCAAGGTCGCCGAGGACCGCACCTTCGCCAAGCTCCGCGGCATCTCCTACTTCTTCATCGACGTCGTGACGTCCGAGACGCGCCCCGAGGACGCCGACCTGCGCAGCGAGATCCGCGATGCGATCGAACTGGAGATGCGCCGCAGCGGCATCGTCCCCAAGGAGTTCGTCGGCGGCAACGTCGAGACCGCCACGCCGCTCCTGACCATCGAGGTCAAGTTCGAGCGCGGCCTCGGCCGCTACGAAGCCATCGTCAACCTCACCATCCGCGACAACGCCACCATCACCCGCAACCGCGAGGCGGTGCTGGCGACGACCTACGCCCAGACCAAGAAGGCGGTCGGCTCGTCGGACGGCACCCTGGCCCGCGAGGTCAAGGGCCGCAGCCGCGAGCTCGTCATCGAGCTGATCGACGGCCTCAAGAAGTCCCAGGGCAAGTAAGCCCGCGTGGAACTGCTCCGGAAGATGCGCGGCGCGGGCGAAGCCCCGCCGCCCCGTCCCGCTTGGCCGGAGATCCTGGCCACCGCCCTCGTCGCGACCGCCGTGGTGGCCGCGCTGGCCTTCCTCACGCACCAACTCGGGGTGCGGCTCCTCCTGGGTTCCTTCGCCGCCAGCGCGCTCATCGTCTTCGCCTTCCCGGATTCGCCGTTCGCCCAGCCCCGCAACGTGCTGCTGGGCCACCTGATCGGCAGCGCCGGCGGGCTGGCCGCGGCGACCCTCTTCCCCGGGCAATGGTGGGCGCCCGCGCTCGCGGTCGGCCTCGCCATCTGCCTCATGAAGGCCACCCGGAGCGTCCACCCGCCCGCCTGTTCCAACCCGCTCATCGTCTTCGCCCTGGACCAAGCCACGTGGTCTTTCCTGCTCTGCCCCACGTTGGCCGGCGCCGCCCTGATCGTGGGGGTCGCCCTGTTCTATCATAACTTGCGCCGCGCGGCCCCCTGGCCCAAGTATTGGCTCTGATTCCCATGACCAGCCCCGAAGCCCGCCTCGCCGAACTCGGCCTCACCCTGCCCACGCCGCCCGCCGCCGCCGGCGCCTACGTCCCGGCCGTGCGCACCGGCAACCTCCTCTACCTCGCGGGCACCCTGCCGATGAAGGACGGCAAGGTCGCCTCGCTCGGCAAGGTCGGCCGCGAGGTCGAACTGACCCAGGCCGCCGAGGCCGCGCAGCTCTGCGCCCTCAACGCCCTCGCGAACGCCAAGGTCGCCCTCGGCTCCCTCGACAAGGTCGTCCGCGTCGTGATGGTGAACGGCTTCGTCAATGGCGTCGACGGGTTCAGCGACAGCCCCAAGGTGCTCAACGGCGCCTCGGAATTCCTGCTGCGGGTCTTCGGCGACGCCGGCAAGCACGCCCGCGCCGCGGTCTCGGTCAACGGCCTGCCCCTCGGCGTCTCCGTCGAGGTCCAGCTCGTCCTCGAAGTCCGCGACTGAGCGCGGCTCAGCCTTCGGAGGCGCCGACCTTCGGGAAGTCGATCACGAAGCCCTTGCCGCCGGGCGGCTTGCCGCAGTTGCCGATCCGCGCCACCGCCTGCTTGACCAACTGGCCGAAGCGGGCGTCGCGC
>JBIISU010000170.1:0-3562 GCA_044340815.1 Opitutales bacterium
CCTCGGGCTCGCAGATGTTCGTAGCGTCCAGCCGACCGCCGAGGCCCGTCTCGAGCACGATCACGTCGACCCGCCGCAGGGCGAACTCGATCCAGGCCGCGGCCGTGATGAGCTCGAAGAAGGTCGGGGCGAGGTCGGGCTCGGCCGCGGCGATGGCCGCATGGTGCGGCCGGAGGATCTCGGCCAAGGCCACGACCCGCTCATCGGAGAGCGGGCGCCGGTCGACCTGGATCCGCTCCCCGATCGTGACGAGGTGCGGGCTCGTGTAGAGGCCGGTCCGGCGACCGTGGGCGCGCTGGATGGCCTCGATCATCGCGCAGGTGGAACCCTTGCCGTTGGTCCCGGCCACGTGGATGCAGGGCGCGGCGCGCTCCGGATGGGCGAGCCGTGCGGCGAGGACGCCCATGCGCTCCGTGCCGAGGCGGGAGCCCAGGTTGCGCAGGCCCGTCAACCAACGGAGGGTGGCCTCGGTGGTCATGGCCGCGGGAACCGCGTCAGGCCGCGCGGGACTTGGCCACCTTGACCTTCACCTTGCGGTGGGCGAGGGCGCGCAGGAGGCTGGCCAGCTTGGACTTCATCTCCTTGCGGTGGATGATCATGTCGATCAGGCCGCGCTTGAGGAGGAATTCCGAAGTCTGGAAGCCGTCGGGGAGGTCCTGGTTGGTGGTCTCCTTGATGACGCGCGCGCCGGCGAAGCCGATGAGGGCGCCCGGCTCGGCGACGATCACGTCGCCCAAGGTGGCGTAGCTCGCCATCACGCCCGCCATGGTGGGGTTCGTGAGGACGGCGATGTAGGGCAGGCCGGCGGCGCGGAGCTTGGCGAGGGCGGCGCTGGTCTTGGCCATCTGCATGAGGGACAGGATGCCTTCCTGCATGCGGGCGCCACCCGAGGCGCAGACCACGACGCAGGGACACTTCATCTTGATGGCGCGCTCGATGGCGCGGGTGACCTTCTCGCCGGCGACGGAGCCCATCGAGGCGCCCATGAACGAGAAGTCCATGATCGCGAGGGAGACCGGGAGGCCGTCCATCAGGCCGTGGCCGCAGACGACCGAGTCGCGGAGACCCGACTTCTTCTGGTGCTGGGCGACGCGCTCGGGGTAGGAGCCGCCGGCGGTGAACTTCAGCGGGTCCTTCGAGGCGAGCCGGGCATCGGTCTCCTGCCAGGTGCCTTCGTCGATGAGCAGGGCGATGCGGCGGCGGGTCGAGAGGCGCTCATGGTAGCCGCTGATTGGGAAGACGTTCCAGTTGGCCTCGAGGTCCTTGGTGTAGACCATCTCTCCGTCCAAGGGGCACTTGGTCCAGAGACCCGCCGGAATGTCTTTCTTCTTCGGGGTCGGGGTGTGGGTACGTTTGCGGAAGACAGCCATGGTGAAGCCCTTGAGGTTTAGGGGTTATCCGGCTTGGCGAAAGGGAAAAGCAGACGTCCCGACGCCCAGGACAGCCAAACAACCCTCGAAACCCCCGAAATCAGCGCCTTGCCGTGCCGGCGACCCGCTCGAGGAGGAGCTCGTAGGCCGTCACGGCCCGCTCGGCCATGCGGATCTCGAAATTCTCATCCGGGGCGTGGAGGTTGGAGTCGGGCGTGAAGAGCCCGATCATCACGGAATCCAGGCCGGTCTCACGCCGGATGTCGCCGATGATGGGCACGCTGCCGCCTTCGCGGAGGTAGAGCGGCGGCTTGCCGAAAGCCTCGCCGATCGCCTTGTCGGCCTCGCGGAAGGCCCGGGCGAGCACGGGATTCTGGCCGGCCGGCGTGTTAGGACGGTCGGGCGGGCAGACGAAGTAGGCGGCGTTACCCTGCATCTCCTGGATCTCGACGCGGACGCCCTTGGGGGCGCGGGCGCGGATGGCCTCCGCGACCTTGCGGTGGACGAAGACCGGATCCTGGCCGGGGACGAGGCGGCAGGTGATCTTGGCGAAGACCTTGGAAGGGATGACGGTCTTCGAGCCCTTGCCCTGGTAGCCGCCGCCGATGCCGTTGAACTCCAACGTCGGGGCGAAACGCACGGCCTCGAGCCCGTTGAGGCCGGGGGCGGCGTGGAGCTCGTCGACGCCGAGGAAGCGGCGGTACTCGTCCTCGTTCATCGGCAGCTTGGCAAGTTGCTCGCGCTCCCAGCGCTCCGGCTGCTGGACCCCGTCGTAGAAACCCTCGACGGTCACGGCGTTGTCGGCGTCGTGCAGCGAGGCGCAGAGCTCGGCCAGGGCCTGGATCGGGTTGTAGACCGCGCCGCCATGCAGGCCGGAATGCAGGTCGGAACGCGGGCCGGTCAGGCCGACCTCGAGGCCGATGATGCCGCGCAGGCCGGTGGTGATGACGATCTGGTCGGAACTCGGGGAGGCGGTATCGGACAGCACCACGCAATCGGCCTCAGCGAGCTCGGCCTTATGGTTGTGCAGGAATTCCGGGAAGCTCGGGGAGCCGATCTCCTCCTCGCCCTCGATGAGGAAGGTGATGCGCAGCGGGAGGTCGGGCCGGCGCTTCAGGAGGCGCGTGAGGGCGACCACGGAGACGAGGTGCGGCCCCTTGTTGTCGGCCGTGCCGCGGCCCCAGACCTTGCCGTCGCGGACCACGGGCTCGAAGGCCGGCGTGGTCCAAAGGTTGAGCGGATCGGCGGGCTGGACGTCGTAGTGGCCGTAAAGGACGACGTGCGGCCATTCGGCCGGACCACGGCGGCGGGCGAGCACGATGGGGTGGAGGGGCGTGGGGACCACCTCGACCTCCAGCCCGGCTTGCTTGAGCAAACCACAGATGTGCTGGCGGGCCCCGTCCATCCCCGCCTTGAAGGCCGGGTCGGTGGAGACGCTGGGGTGCTTGACGTAATCGATCAGTTCGCGGACGAGATCCATGCCTTCATTAGGAGGGTTCGCCGACCAAGGGCAAGAGAGGGTGGTGGCGAAAGACCGACTCAGGTTGATCCGTTGATCGGTTGGCCCGTTGGCCAGATAAGGAAGGCGGCGGAAAGTCGCCCGGAACGTGACCCTATCTAACCCTAGCCCTAGCCCAGACCCTCGGTCTTCCCGCTTTTTTCCTTCCCCCTTCCCCTTCTTCGGGGAGAGTGAAGGCATGTCGCCCGCGGAACAGCTGAAGGTCATGAAATCCCGCACCGAGAAGTTCATCGGTGAGGGCGAGATCCTCAAACGCCTCGAGGCGGGCAAGACCTTGCGCGTGAAGCTCGGCGTGGATCCTACCCGCCCGGACCTGACCTTCGGGCACATGGTGGTCTTCCAGAAGCTCCGCCAGTTCCAGGAGCTCGGCCACCAGGCGGTGCTCATCATCGGCGACTACACGACCCGCATCGGCGACCCGACCGGCAAGTCCGAGACGCGCCCGGTGCTCTCGGAGGCCGAGATCGCGGAGAACGCCAAGACCTACCTGGAGCAGGCCTACCAGATCCTCGACCCGAAGCAGACCGAGGTCCGCCGCAACAGCGAGTGGTTCGGCCAGATGTCCTTCCTCGACGCCCTCCAGCTCAGCCGCCGCATGACCGTCGCCCAGATGCTGGCCCGCGACGACTTCGCCAAGCGCCACGCGTCGAACACCCCCATCTCGATCGTCGAG
>JBIISU010000190.1:0-3214 GCA_044340815.1 Opitutales bacterium
GATCGTCCAGCCCGTTGCCGTGGCGGAACCACTCCCGGGCGGCGGCGGTGCCCAGGTCCCAGTCGGGCTTCGTCGGACGCACCTTGCTCTTCGGGGTGGGCTTAGCGGAGCGGGCTCCGACATTCGTCAAAAGGAAGAAGGGGTGAGAGGGGTCCGTTCCGGCCCCTAGGCCCGCGGCCAGGCCTCGGTCGGACTCCGTCAGGGAGGCGAGCTTAGCGCGGAGGGTCTGCGCCTGGGTGCGCACGGTGGCCAGGCGGCCCGCTTCGACGGGCGCGGGCAGGTCGCCGCGCACGATGCCGGCGCGGAAGGAGGCGGCGACCTGTTCGGCGCTCAAGGCGGAGCCGTAAAGCCTGGCCTCCTCGATTTCCCCCTGGAGGAAGGCGTTGCCGCCTCCGGTGTGGCGCCGTCCGAAGAGCACGCGGCTCTTGCCCGCGGCGAAAGTGGCCGGGCCGGCCTGGGCGTTGGCCGGGGCATAGCCTTGACCTTGGCGCTGCCCATCGCGGAAGAGCTCGATTCGTCCGTCCGCGTGGTAGACCAGCGCCAGGTGGATGAGTTTGTCCGGGGCGGCGGTTTCGGGCGGGCCGCCGAAGGGCTGGGTGCGTACGCCGTTGTTGCTGCCCGCCATCCAGCGCGCCGGTTGCTTCTCGGCGAAGACGATCGCGTCGAACACCGCCCCACCGATTGATTCGACCGTCACGACGCCGCCGCCGCGTTGCGCGAGGGTGGGCAGGGCGACCCAGGCCTCGAGCGTCTTGGCCGTCAGCGTCTCGGCGGTGGCGGCCGTCTCGGCGAAGCCCTCCTTGCCGTCGAGCACGAGTCTTCCGTCCCGGATGGTCGCGCTGCCCTTCAGTTGGGCGTCGAGCTTGCCCGCGAGGTCGCGGCCGTCGTGTTCGAAAGTCCACACGTGCCGTGGCGTAGGTCCGACGCTCGGGTCGGCCCGAAGGCGGCCGCGGAAAACCTCTGAGGCCAGTTCGGCCTCGAGTTTCGCCAGTTGCGCCGTCAGGTCGGCGCCTTCGGCGGCGGTCGCTTGGAGTCGCGCCAGACGGGCGGGCAGGGTGCGGGCTTGCCGGAGCCATTCGTCGGCCAGCGCGCTGCGCAGCGACTCCTTGAGTTCCACGAGCCGCTCGCGGTGCCGGTCGAGCAGGGTGGGCGAATCTACCGTCACCTGGCCCGGGCGGCTCGAGGCGAAGATCCCGTAGAACGCGGTGAAGTCGGCTTGGCTGATCGCGTCGAACTTATGGTCGTGGCAGCGGGCGCACGACACCGTCTGGCCGAGGAAAGTCTTGCTGACCACGTCGACCTGGTTGTCGACGTTGCGCACCTGCTCGTCGACCGTGTCGACCGGCTGGTAGCCGTGTTCGACCATCCGGAAGTGGCCGGTGCCGAGCATCGACTCGTTGAGGCCCTCCGCGGGGTTGAGGCGAGGGTTCTTGAGGAGGTCGCCCGCGAGGTGCTCGCGCACGAACTGGTCGTAGGGGACGTCGGCGTTGAAGGCGCGGATCAGGTAATCCCGGTAGCGCCAGGCCTGCGGGATCGCGGGATCGCCCTCGCTGCCGTGCGTGTCGGCGTAGCGGACGAGGTCCATCCAGCGGCGGGCGAAGTGTTCGCCGAAGCGCGGCGAGGCCAGCAGCCGATCGACGACCTTCGCGAAGGCCTCGGGGGAACCGTCGGCCGCGAAGGCCGCGAGCTCGTCCGGCGTCGGGGGAAGCCCCGTGAGCGCGTACGTCGCGCGGCGGAGCAGGGTGGCCTTGTCCGCGGGAGGCGAGGGCGCGATGCCGGCGGCGGCGAGCTTCGCATCGAGGAAACGGTCGATCGGGCTGGCGGCTTTGCCGGCGGGAACGCTCGGCGAGGCGATCGGCTGGAAACTCCACCAACTCTTACGGACCGTCAGCAGATCCGACCAGGCGGGCGGGGTCGACTCGGTCGGGGCGCGGTCGCGCGGGTCGGGCGCGCCGCGGTTCACCCACTCCGCGAAGTCGGCGACGATCTTGGCGTCGAGCTTCGGCCGCTTCTTCGGCATCTGCAGCGTCTCATGGCTATGGTCCATGGACTGGAGGAGGAGGCTCCGCTTCGCGTCCCCGGGGACGATGGCCGGACCTTCTTCGCCGCCCTTGAGCAGGGCCTCGCGATGGTCGAGCCGGAGGTCGCCCTTCTGCTTCTTGGCGTCATGGCACTCGTAGCATTCCGCGACGAGCACCGGCCGGATCCGCGTCTCGAAGAACTCGAGGTCCGCCGGCTTGATTCCGGCCGCGCTGGCCCCGGCCGCCCCGAGGAGCAGGGCGAGCCCGAAGGCGATGGGGCGGGGGTGGGCCAAGGGGGATGGGGTGAGCAGACGATGGGGCAGCTTGGGCAGGGGATAAAGGGTATTTAGGGCTAGGGCTGGGGCTAGGGCTAGGTCTGGGGCTGGTGCCAGAGTCAGGGACTGTGTTGGGGCTTAGGCTTATTATACCCCCCGCATTCATCCCAGTTCCCGGTCTCCCCTTGAGTTCCGAGTCTCCAGTCCAGCCAAAGCCGCTATGTCGTGACGCAGTCCCGACCCTACCCGATGCATAGGAAGGTATTTATCCAACCGCCAACCGCCAGCCGCTAACCGCTTACTCCAATACCTGGATATGGTTGATGCTGGTGAACCGGCGGTGATCCGTGAACTGGCGGACGGGCTTCTTCTGCGCGTCGACTTCGAAGATCTGGGCGGTGGCGCCGAGGTGGCCGTGGCCGAGCCAGTTCATCACGAGGGTGTGCCCATTCGGGAGGCGCTCGACGGAGCTGGCCAGGTAAAGGTGGTTGCCGGGAATCTCGTCGCGGCCGAGGCTCCAGGCGACCTTGCCGGCGCGGTCGTATTCCACGACTCCATCGCCTTCGCCGAGGGCGACCAGCCAGTGGCCGTTGGCGAGCTCGCGGACGTCGTGGACATCGCCGGGTACCGCCAGGGAGCGGAGCAGTTTGCCTTCGGCGGAGAGCTCGAGGACGGCGTGGTCGCCCTTCGCGCTCACGAGGTAGCGTCCGTCGGCCGTCTTGCGGCAACCGCGCATCTGTTCGTGGGTCTTGATGGTCGGCGTCAGCGGGACCTTGATCTCCTTGGCGATTTTGCCGTCGCGCCCGACCTCGAGGAGGCGACCCGGGCCGCATTCGACCACGAGCACGCGGCCGTCGGGCAGCGGCTGGCAGCCTTGGATCTCGGTCTTGGCCTCGGCGACGTATTGCCAGGCGATCG
>JBIISU010000171.1:0-3530 GCA_044340815.1 Opitutales bacterium
GCATCAGCGCTCCTCGGGTGGTCCCGTGGCGCCCGCCGGCACGGTCGTCCACCTCGCCGACACCACCGGCGAACTTCGCCGCCTCACCCGCGCGGCCGACCTCGCCTTCTGCGGCAAGAGCCTCGCCCCGCATGAGGGCGGTCAGACGCCCATCGAATGCGCCGCCGCGGGCGTGGCCCTTATCTACGGCCCGCGCATGTCCAATTTCCGCGACATCTGCCGCGGGCTCGAGCAGGCGAACGCCGCGCTCAAGGCCCCGGACGGGTCGGCGCTGACCGCCCTGCTCTCCCGGCTGGTCGAAGACGACGCGGCCCGGACGGCGATGGGTCGACAGGGCGCGGTCTGGCACCAAGGCAACCGCGGCGCCACCGAACGGACCTTGGCGCTCCTGCTCGCGGGACTTCAGCCTTCGCGATAGGCCTCGCGGAGTCGGCGGGCCTGCTCGCGCAGCTCGCCGCCGAGGATGACCTGACGCGCGCGGGTCGCCCCGGCCGTCGGATCGGCGACCCGACCCGCCACCCAAAGGGCCGCGCCGGCGCTGAGGCAAAGCGTGTCGAGCAGGCCTTCCGGGACGGCGCCGACCAGCAGGTCGGAAAACAAGGCGAGGTTCTCCTCGGGGGAGCCGCCGCGCAGGTCGGCCACCGGGCAGGTCCTGAAACCAAAGTCGCCTGGCAGCCACACGCCGTCGACCGCGGCGAGCTCGCCGCAACCGCGGACGCGGGTCTCGCCGGCCGTCGTGAGTTCATCCATCCCGCCGCCGGCGCGGCCATGGACCACCAAGCCGCGGCGGACACCGAGTTCGCCGAGGGCGGCGGCCATCGGCGCGACCCAGCGTTCGTCGTAGACGCCAACCATCATCGCCGCGGGGCGCGCGGGATTGATGAGCGGCCCCAGCACATTGAAGAGGGTCTTGTGCCCCTGCTCCGCCAGTCGCTTGCGGACGCCCAGCACCGCCTTGAAGGCCGGATGGAAGGCGGGCGCGTACAGGTAGCAGAAACCGGCCTCGCGCAGGGCCCGGCGCAGTTGCTCGTCGGTCGCCTCCAACGCGACGCCGAGGCCCGCGAGGAAATCGGCGCTGCCGGACTTGGACGTGATGGAACGGTTGCCGTGCTTGAGCACCGGCACGCCGGCGGCGGCGACGACCAGGGAACTGGCCGAGGAGATGTTGAAGCTGCCCGAACGATCGCCGCCGGTGCCGACGATGTCGATCGCCCGGGACGGGACATCGCCGAAATCGACGTGACGCGCCCGGTCGCGGTAGGCCTGGGCGAAGGCCGCGACCTCCAAGGCGGTCTCGCCGCGGCGGGCGAGCGCCAGCAGGAAAGCCGCCTTGGCGTCGTCCGTCACCCCGGCGTCGATCATCGCGTGGGCGGCGGCGCCCGCCTCCGCGGCCGAGAGGTCGCGGCCCGCCTCCAAGGCGGTCGTCAAGGTGGGCAAATCCATGGCCATACCCCGATTAGCCACTTTCCCCGCCCTCGGGACAAGGGGATTTTCGCACAAGGGGTTGCCAGCCGCCGTTTTCGGGCAACACTGGGGGGATGCAGGACGGCGACCATCCCCAAGGTGAATTCGACGGCTCCGGCAACGCCTCTTGGGGCGAAGCGGACTGGGCCGGCTACCTGCACCGCAACGACCTGGAGGTCGGGCGCTTCCTTTCCTACTACAACGAGGTCAAGCCCTTCCCGGACCGGCTCGACGCCAGCGCCCGCCGCATGGGCTGGGAAAGCGCGGACTGGGCGCCGGGCGACGCCGAGGACGCCGGCGAGGACGAGGACAACGCCGACCTACCCTACTGCATCCATCAGCACCCCGTCTACGTCGTGGCCCGGGCCCTGGGCATCCAGCTGATCGGGACGTGGCGGACGATCTGCCGCGCCCACCCCACGGAGATCGGCGGCGAACTCGGGGCGGACCTCATGCTCGCCTTCTGGGACTCGCAGCACCAGGTGGTCATGGCGATCAACGCCACCGACACCGGCGACCTGCCCCTCGCGCTCGTCCACATGAAGCGCGCCCTGACTTCCCTCAACCACGCCATCGGACTGCAGGCCAACCTCCCGGCCGCGGTGCGCCTCAACTCCGCCGAAGCCACGCAGGACCTCGAGGCCACCTTGTTCGACCTCCGCGAGATTTGCCTGCGGGTGATGGCCGACTGCCGATGGGACGGGTCGAAGGGCTGAAGCTCAGGCCTTCGCGTCGTCGCCGCGGGCCATGTGCTGGATGAGGCGGTCGCTGAACTCCTTCGCGGAGTCATGCCCCATGCCCCGCAGGGCCTGCACCATCGCGGCGACTTCGACGAGGCGGGCCATGTCGCGTCCCGGCCGCACCGGGATGGTCATGTGCGGGACCTTGCGGCCGAGGATCTCGTAGGTCTCGACCTCGAGGCCGGAGCGCTCCTCGTCCATGCCCGGCTGCCACAGGACGAAGGTGACGACAAGGTCGACGCGCTTCTCGAGGCGGACGGAGCGGATGCCGAAGATCGAGGCGACGTTGATGATGCCGATGCCGCGGCACTCCATGTAGCCGCGATTGAGTTCCTTGGACTTGCCCTGCAGCTCGCGGTCGCCGATCAGGGTGACGATCACGTAGTCGTCGGCCACGAGGGAATGGCCGCGCTCGATCAGGGCGAGGGCGCACTCGCTCTTGCCGACCCCGGAGGCCCCGCGCAGGAGCACGCCGACGCCCTTGATGTCGACGAGCGTGGCGTGCAGGTTGGTCCGCGGGGCGAACTTCTCCTCGAGGAGCACCGTCGCCTCGGCCGAGAAGTCCTTGGACTTGAGCTGGGTCCGGATGAGCGGCACCTTGTGCCGGTCCGCGAGCTTCACGAGGATGTCGTCGGCGGGCAGGCCGCGCGAGACGACCACGGCGGGGATGCGCTTGGCGAAGACGTCGTCGAGGAGCTTCTCGCGCACCGCGGCCGTCTGGTCGCCGAGGTAGGCCATCTCCCCCGCCCCGAGCAGCTGGAGGCGCTTGTGCGCGAACTCCTTGAAGTACCCGGTCACGGCGAGCGCGGGCCGGTTGAGCGACTTCTCGGCGATCATGTTGTCGAGCCCGGCCTCCCCGGCCAGGATCTCCATCTGGAGCATGTCGCGGAAGGAGTCGAAGAACTCGCGGACGGAGACCGATTCCGGGCGGGTGTCGGGGGCTTGGTCGGACATAAGTTCAGAGCTTGAAGCCTTCGCCGAGGTAGTAGCGGCGGCTCTCGGGATTGTTCACGATGTCGGCCGGGGTGCCCGAGACGAGCACCCGCCCCTGATGGATCAGGTAGGCCCGGTCGACGATGGAGAGCGTCTCGCGGACGTTGTGGTCGGTGATGAGCACGCCGATGCCGCGGTCCTTCAGGCGGCGCACGATCGCCTGGACCTCGGCGACGGAGATGGGGTCGACGCCGCTGAACGGCTCATCCATCAGGAGAAAACGCGGCTGGGTGGCCAGGGCCCGGGCGATCTCGAGGCGGCGACGTTCGCCGCCCGACAAGGTGAAGGCCGGCTGCTTCGCCAACTTCTCGAGCCCGAGGTCGTGCAGTTGCC
>JBIISU010000172.1:0-3505 GCA_044340815.1 Opitutales bacterium
CGTGCGAACTCGCCGAAGGGTTGCCGGTGGACGAGGCGACGGCCCGGGCGGCGCTGCGGCAGGTCGACTGGGCGGGGCGCTGGCAGCGGCTCACCTTGGCCGATGGCCGCGCCTTGATCGTCGATGGCTCGCATAACGAGGAGGGAATCCGCGCGGTCGTCCCCCTGCTCGCCGCGGGGCCGCCCCCGACCCTGGTGGTCGGCGCGCTCGGCGCGGAGCGCGCGCAGGCCCTGTTGGCCGCCGTCGCGCCGCTCGCCGCGCGCCTGCACCTCGTCGCGCCGGACAACGAACGCGCCTGCCGGCCCGCTGAGCTCGCCGCGTGGCTGCCCCCGGCCGATCGGGCGAAGGCGTCGACCGCGACGGTGGCCGAACTTTTCCCTTCGCCGGGCGTGTGCCGCGCCGACGGCGACCCCATCGTGGTCCTCGGTTCGCTCTACCTCGTGGGCGAGGTGCTCGCCCGTTTCCATGGCGGCGCCTTGCCCGACGCCGCGTGGCAGGATCGGCTCCCGCCGACCTCATGAGCGACCTCCACTTCGTGCCGCCGGGCAGCACGCCGCCCAAGGTCGACCCGGCCGAGTTGCCCGGCTGGCTGCTCGAGGAGGACGACGATTACCTGGTGTTCGACAAGCCGGGCTGGCTCGTCTGCCATCCGTCCAAGGACGGTCCGTGGTCCTCGCTCGTCGGCGCGGTGAAGGAGTGGCGCGGGCTTGACGTCCTGCACCTGGTCAGCCGGCTGGACCGCGAGACGAGCGGGATCATCCTGATCGCCAAGCATTATGAGGCGGCCTCCGCGGCGCAGACCGCGATGGAGCGGCGGTGGGTGACGAAGACCTACTACACCTTGCTGAAAGGCTCCCTGCCGGAGCCCGTCATGGTGGACCAACCGCTCGGTCCCGACGAGACCAGCGAGGTCGTCGTGAAGACCGCGGTGCGCGAGGGGCCGGGTACGCTGCCGTCGGCGACGTTCTTCGAGCCCGTGCTCGCGAACGCCGGCTACGTGCTCGCCCGCGTCCAGCCGCACACCGGGCGGAAGCACCAGATCCGGGCGCACGCGCTCTGGCTGGGTTGCCCGGTCGTGGGCGACAAGATGTACGGCGGCGACGACACGCTCTTCCTGGAGTTCATCGCGCATGGTTGGACGCCGCGCCTCGCCAAGCACCTCGAGATGGGGCGGCAGGCCTTGCACGCCGCGCGCCTCGATTTCCGCTCGCCCAAGCTCACGCGCGTCTTCACCGCCCCGTTGGCCGCGGACATGCGCGCCTTCGTGCTCGGCCCGATGGGCTGCACCGAGGCGCAGCTGGCCGCGGCGTTGGCCCGTTGAGCGGCCTTCAGCCGTGGGCCAGCGCGGCGGCGTCGACGTGGCTCGCGCCGGCGGCGCGCAAGGTCGCCGCGCACGCGTGCAACGTGGCGCCCGTCGTCAACACGTCGTCCACGACGACGTAACGCCGGTCCGGGTCGACCTTCGCCCCCGCGGCGAGGCGGAAGGCGCGGCGGACGTTCGCCCGGCGTTCCGACCGGTCGAGCCGCGTCTGGGAGCGGGTCTCGGTCTGCTTGCTGAGCAGCGCGGCGGTGGTACACCCCGGCAGTCGCCGGGCCAGGCAGACCGCGATGCGCTCCGCCTGGTTGTAGCCTCGTTCCCGTCGGCGCGCCGCGTGCAGCGGGACCGGGACGAGCACCGCCCCCATGAGGTGGCGCCGGAAGAGCGCGTCCTCGAGCGCGGCGTCCACCAGGTCGTCGGCCAGCCAGGGGCTCCCTCCGTACTTGATGCGGTGGATGATTTCCCGGACGGGTCCGCGCGCCCGGAAAGGACAGACCGCCCGCCCGAAGGCCGGATTGAGGCCAAGGCAATGCGGGCAGGAACGGTCGTCCGCCAACGTCCCGTCGAAGGGGTGGCCGCAACGCAGGCAGCGAGGGTCGTCGACCCGGGCCAGTTCCAAGGCGCCCGCCGCCGAGAGATGCCGGCGTGGTCCGAGCTCCATCGGTTCCCGCGTGACCACGCAATCCCGGGGGAAGATCAGGTCGAGCAGGCCGCGGTCGAGGTCATCGAGCAGCGCCATCGGTTTCCGCCCGCAACCAGGCGCGCTTCCGGTCCGAGCCCCAGGCGAACCCGCCGAGACCGGCGGCGGCGACCACCCGGTGGCAGGGGATGAGTCCGGCCAGGGGGTTGGCCCCCAGGGCGACCCCGACCGCCCGGGCTGACCCGCAACCGATGGACTTCGCCAATTGACCGTAGGTCTGCGTTTGGCCGGAGGGGATGCGGAGGGTGGCTTGCCAGACCTTGAGTTGGAAGGCGGTGCCGTAGGCCCGCGCGCTCCGGACGGTCGGCAGCTCTCCCGCGATGGGCTCGCCGCCGTGGGCGCGCAACCACCGACGGACCGCGGCGGCGGGGTGGGGTGAGCGATGGACGAGTTCGCCGTCCGGCGTCACGGCTTCCGTCAGTCCGCCCCGCCGGCCGACCCGCACCGGACCAAGGGCGCGGGCGGAGCGGAGGGACCAGGCCGGACGCATGCGCACAAAATGCGTTTGCCCGTGCGGGGGTTCAATCCAAGGTTTTCCTCATCCCATGGCTTTCAATTTCGACAGCTGCCCGGAACGCGCCGGCACGGACAGCACCAAGTGGCACAAGTACCACGGACGCGACGTCATCCCGTGCTGGATCGCCGACATGGATTTCGAGTCCGCCCCGGCGATCGTCGAGGCGGTCAAGGCGCGCGCCGCCCATGGCGTCTTCGGTTACCCGGCGCAGCGCGACGCGGTGTTCGCCTCGGTCGTCAACCACGTCCGCCGCCGCCATGGCTGGGAGATCAAGCCGGAGTGGATCACCTTCATGTGCTCGCTGGTGCCGGGCATCCACGCGAGCATCCGCTGCGCCACCAAGCCCGGCGAATCGGTCGTCACCACCGCCCCCGTCTACCCGCCCTTCCTGAGCGCCCCGGTGCTTTCCGAGCGCAACCCGCTCAAGCTCGAGATGGTGTTCGTCGACGGTCGGTGGACCTTCGATTGGGCGAAGCTCGAGGCCGCGTGCGCGCAGCCGCACGCCAAGGTCCTGCTGCTCTGCAACCCCTACAACCCGCTGGCCCGCGTCTTCGACCGCGCGGAGCTGGACCGGCTGGCCGCCCTGGTGCGGAAGCACGACCTCACGGTCTGCTCCGACGAGATCCACTGCGACCTCGTGCTCGACCCCGCGGCGCGGCACATCGTCTTCGCGTCCCTGGCGGAGGACCTCGCCGCCCGCACCGTGACGCTGATGGCCGCGAGCAAGACCTACAACATCGCCGGCCTCACCTGCGGCTTCGCCATCATCCCCGACGCCGGCCTGCGCACGCGCTTCCGCCGCGTCCTGCAGGGACTCTCGCTGGACCAGAACATGTTCGGGCTCGCCGCCACGCAGGCGGCCTTCGACCACGGCGAGCCGTGGCGCCTCGAGTGCGTCGACTACCTCCGCGGCAACCTCGACCTCATCGAGCAGGAACTGAAGTCCATGCCGGGCGTCGTCCTCCGGCAG
>JBIISU010000173.1:0-3499 GCA_044340815.1 Opitutales bacterium
ACCACCACCTTCAAGGACGTCGCGGGTTGCGACGAGGCCAAGGAGGAGGTCAAGGAGATCGTCGACTTCCTCAAGGAGCCCAAGCGCTTCACCAAGATCGGCGCCGCGATCCCGAAGGGCGTCCTCATGGTCGGGCCGCCCGGCACCGGCAAGACGCTGCTCGCGCGCGCGGTCGCCGGCGAGGCCGGCGTGCCGTTCCTCAGCATCAGCGGCTCCGATTTCGTCGAGATGTTCGTCGGCGTGGGCGCCGCCCGCGTCCGTGACACCTTCGAGCAGGCCCGCAAGCTCGCGCCCTGCATCATCTTCATCGACGAGATCGACGCGGTCGGCCGCCAGCGCGGCGCCGGCCTCGGCGGCGGCAACGACGAGCGCGAACAGACGCTCAACTCGCTCCTCGTCGAGATGGACGGCTTCGACGGCCAGTCCGGCGTGATCGTCATCGCCGCGACCAACCGCTCCGACGTCCTCGATGCGGCCCTGCTGCGTCCGGGCCGCTTCGACCGCCAGGTGTTCGTCGACCTGCCCGACCTGCGCGGCCGCGAGGCCGTGCTGGCCGTGCACGCCAAGCGCTTCCAGCTCGCCGCCTCGGTCGACCTCGCCCGCATCGCCCGCATGACCACCGGCATGTCCGGCGCCGACCTGGCCAACCTGCTCAACGAGGCCGCGCTGCACGCCGGCCGCCGCCAGCGCGACAAGGTCGAGATGGTCGACGTCGAGGAGGCCCGCGACAAGATCGCCTACGGCCGCGAGCGCAAGAAGGGCATGGATGAGGAGGATCGCCGCAGCACCGCCTACCACGAGGCCGGCCACGCGGTGGTCCAGGCGCTCATCGACGACGGCGCGCTCCCGCTCCACAAGGTCACCATCATCCCGCGCGGCCGCGCCCTCGGCATGGCGATGCTCATGCCGACGAAGGACCTGCTCGGCTACTCGAAGCAACGCCTCCTGAACTACATCTGCATGGCCATGGCCGGCCGCATCGGCGAGCGCGTCACCACCGGGGACGTCTCCAACGGCGCCTCCTCCGACATCAAGCAGGCCACCCGCATGGCCCGCCAGATGGTCTGCGACTGGGGCATGAGCGACCTCGGCCCGATCGCCTTCGGGGAGAACTCCGACACCGTCTTCCTCGGCCGCGAGATCTCCCGCACCCAGTCCCACGGCGATGAGACCGCCCGCCGCATCGACGAGGCCGTCGCCCGCATCGTGAACGAGCAGTTCGCGCGCGCGGAGAAGCTCATCGCCGAGCACGCCGAGGCCCATCGCAAGATCGCCGAGGCCCTCCTCGAGCACGAGACGCTGGACGGGGTCCATGTCATGGAGATCCTCAAGACCGGCGCCATCCAGACGCCGGTCGTCGGCCAGCCGGTCGGGGCGCCCGTCCGCGAGGCGCCCCCGCCCCTGACGACGCCCGAAACGGGCACGCAGTCGGCCCCGAGCCCCGCTTGAGGTTTGCCCCCGGTCTCCCCGGGGGTATTTTTTACCCATGGTCATCGGACTCACCGGCGGCATCGGGTGCGGCAAGTCCGCCGCGGCCGCCTGCTTTGCCCGCCGGGGCTTCCAGGTCATCGACGCCGATGCCCTGGCCCGGGAGGTGCTCACCTCGCCCGCGTGCGTCGAGCAACTGGTTCGGCGCTGGGGGCAGGCCTGCCTGACGGGGGAGGGGAGCCCCGACCGGGCTTGGATCGCCGCCAAGGTCTTCGCCGAGCCCGCGGAGCGGGCCTTCCTGGAGTCCATCACCCACCCGGAGGTCGCCCGCCGGCGCGCCTTGGCCGTGGCCGACCGCTCGCGCCATCACGTGGTCGAGATCCCGCTGCTTTTCGAGAAGAACCTCGCGGCCGAATTCGACGCGGTGGTCTGCGTCAGCAGCTCGGAGCCGGTGAGGTTCCTGCGTTTGGAACGCCGGGGACTCAGCCCCTCGGCCGCCCGGGTCCGGATGGATTCGCAAGACCCTTTGGCAGAGAAGGTTAAGAAATCCGACTACGTTCTCTTCAACGACGGCGACTTGGATTTCCTGGACGCGCAGGTCGCCGCCTTGGTCGACCGCTTGCGGCCCAAGCTTTAGGCCGTTTTTGCCCGACTTTGCGGTTGCGGCAAGGGTCGTCGGATTTAGGGTTTCCTTTCCCGTCATTCCGCGCCCTCGGTTTGACCCTCCTCACCCCACCTTCCGACTGGATTTCCCTACCGTGACGACCGCCGACGATTTCGTCATCCAATTCATCCAAGATAAAGGTCTCGTGACCCCGGCTCAGGTCGCGGAAGTGCGGGCCGAACTGGGCCAATTGCCGGATGGGCAGCATCCCGACACCGCCGCCTTGGCCAAGTTGGTCGAGGGCGGGAAGGTCGCCTGGGCCGCCATCACCCAGGCCTTGGGCCTCGAGTTCGACATGGAGGTCGTCGATGTCGCCCAGGTGGCCCCGTCGGAGGATCTGCTCAAGCTCGTGAGCCGGGAGCAGGCCGAGCGCCAGAACATCCTCCCGCTCCAGATGGACGGGGTCGAACTGCTGGTCGCGATCGCCGACCCCCTCGACACCGAGACCCTCGATTCCCTTTCCCGCGTCCTCAAGCTGCCGATCAACCCGAAGCTGGCGACGCCCGACGCCCTGAAGGCCGCGATCGCCCGCTGCTACGGCGGCGGCCAGATGAACGTCTCGTACTCCGACGTCTTCGGCAAGGCCGAGGGCGACGGGCTCTCCGTCGAGCTGCCGCAGGGCGGGGACGTCAAGGAAGACGACGCCCCGATCATCCGCTACGTCAACTCGCTGATCGTCGACGCCATCCGCCGCAAGGCCTCCGACATCCACCTCGAGCCCCTCGAGAAGCGTTTCCGCGTGCGTTTCCGCATCGACGGCGTGCTGCAGGAGATGAAGGGCCCGCCCAAGCGCCTGCAGGCCTCGATCATCTCCCGCCTCAAGCTGATGGCCGAGGTGTCCCTCGCCGAGAAGCGCATCCCGCAGGACGGCCGCATCCAGGCCCGCACCGGCGGCCGCGACATCGACTTGCGCGTGTCCGTCCTCCCGACCGTGTACGGCGAGTCGATCGTCATGCGAATCCTCGACAAGGAAGGCCTCAAGCTCGGCCTGCCCGAACTCGGCTTCTTCGCGGACGACCAGGCCAAGTTCCAGGGCCTCATCTCGGGCTCCGACGGCGTCTTCCTCGTCACCGGCCCGACCGGCTCCGGCAAGTCCACCACGCTCTATTCGGCGCTGAACTACATCAACAAGCCCGACCGCAAGATCATCACGGTCGAGGACCCGGTCGAATACCAGATGGCCGGCATCAACCAGGTCCAGGTGAAGCGCGACGTCGGCATGACCTTCGCCGCCGCGCTCCGCGCGATGCTCCGCCAGGCCCCGAACATCGTGATGATCGGCGAAATCCGCGACCTGGAGACGGCCGAGATCGCGATCAACGCGGCCCTCACCGGCCACATGGTGTTCTCGACCCTGCACACCAACGACTCCGTCAGCGCCGTCACCCGCCTCGTCGACATTGGCGT
>JBIISU010000012.1:0-11893 GCA_044340815.1 Opitutales bacterium
GTCGAGAGACGGGCGTCGAGTTCCGGGATGCGGGCTGGGTCGAGCTCGGCCATCAGCGGGCTTAGGCGGACGGCGCGGCGGGCCAGACGGCGGCCTGGTCGACCCAATCGCCGAAGGCCTGGCCGGACTTGCGTTCCTTGGCGTACTGCTGGAAGAGGGCGCCGACCACGACCGGGATCTCGTCGGCCGGGACCGATTCCTTGAAGAGGCGCGCGAGGCGGGTGCCTTCGCGGTTGCCGCCGAGCATCAGGTTGTACTTGCCGGGGGCCTTGCCCACGAAGCCGATCTCGGCGTTGTACGGGCGGGCGCAGCCGTTGGGGCAGCCCGTCATGCGGACGACGAGTTCCTCGCCGCCGAAGCCGGCGGCCGCCTGGGCGTCCTCGAGCTTGCCGAGGATCGTCGGGAAGACGCGCTCGGACTCGGCGAGGGAGAGGCCGCAGGTCGGCAGGGCGGGGCACGCCATGCCGCGGCCCTTGACGAGGCCCGGGTTGAAGACGATCGCGCAGCCGTGGTCGCGGAGCACCTGTTCGAGCGCGGCCTTGTCGGCTTCCTTCACGTCGGACAGGATGAGGTTCTGCGTGGCGGTCAGGCGGAAGGTCGGGTTGAAGCGCTCGGCGACGACGCGCAGCGCGGTCTTGAGGCGGTAGTCGCCGGCGTCCTTGACGCGGCCGGTCTCGATGAAGAGGCCGAGGAACCAGTTGCCGTCGCGCTGCTTCGACCAGCCGAAGGCGTCGCCTTGGCCCTTGAACTGGAACGGCTTGGCGGCCGGGAGCGCGGCGCCCAGGTGCTTGGCGAGTTCGCCGCGGAACCATTCGACGCCCTTCTCCTGCAGCACGTACTTGATGCGGGCGTGCTTGCGGTCGGTGCGGTCGCCCCAATCACGGTGGATCTTGATCACGGCCTCGCCGACGGTGACGACCTGTTCGCGGGTGAGGAAGCCGATGACGTCGGCCAGGCGCGGGTAGGTGGCCTTGTTGCCGTGGGAGGTGCCGAGGCCACCGCCGACGAGCAGGTTGTAGCCGACGAGCTTGCCGCCTTCGACGATGGCGACGTAGCCCATGTCGTTGGTGAAGATGTCCACGTCGTTGTTCGGCGGGAGGGCGAAGCCGGTCTTGAACTTACGGGGCAGGTAGGTCTTGCCGTAGAGGAGGTCGACCGGCGCGCCGCTGTCGTCATGGTCGGCAGGCGGCGGCAGGTAGGGGTTGGCCTGGTCGACGGAGGCGCGGGCCTTGGCGATCTTGTCGCCGAGCCCGAGGTCGAGCTGCACGCCGTCTACCCAGATGGAGTGGTAGGCCGTGGTCTTCGGCAGCAGCGCGCGGGTCAGCGTGAAGGCGTCGTCCTCGATCTGCTGGGTGACTTCGTCGACGGGCGGGTTGGAGGGGGCCGTGACGTTGCGGTTCACGTCGCCGCAGGTGGCGAGGGTGGAGGACAGCGCTTCGTTGATCGACTTGATCAGGGAGCCGACGCCCTGCTGGGCGACGCCGTGGAACTGGAAGGTCTGGCGCGAGGTGATGCGCAGGGTGCCGTTGGCGAAGCGCCCGGAGAGTTCGTCGTACACCAGGTACTGGGCGGCCGGGACGATGCCGCCGGTCTGGCGCGTGCGGACCATCACGGAGTATTCCTTGGCGACCTTGCGCTTATCGCGGTCGTCCTGCTGGTAGATGCCGTGGAACTTGATGAACTGCTCGTCGTCGCCGCTGAAGCGGTCGGCGGCGGGGTTGGCGAGGGTCTCGCGGATCGTGCCGGAAAGGTCAGGCTTCTCGGCCTTCATGAACTCGTTCTTGGTGAGCGGCTTTTCGGAGGGTTTATCCATGGTGTTTTTAACTTGATAAGATGACTGATGATTACATAAATACGGTCAAGTTTAAATAAATGGTAAATTGTGACATCGGCCGCGTGGTCTTTGTCGGTGCCGGACCGGGAGCCCCCGATCTGATCACCGTCAGGGGGCTGCGTCTGCTCAAGCAGGCTGATGTCGTGATCCATGACGCTTTGCCCGGGGACGCCTTGCTGGCCGAAATTCCCGCCACCACGAAGATCGTCCCGGTCGGCAAGCGTTGCGGCGTGCATTCGATGACGCAGGACGAGATCAACGCCGTCCTGGTCCGCGAAGCGCGGCAGGGTGGCCTGACCGTCCGGCTCAAGGGCGGCGACCCCGGCGTCTTCGGTCGCCTCGGCGAGGAGATGGACCACCTCGCGGCCCACGGGATTCCTTTCGAAGTCGTGCCCGGCGTCACGGCCGCGACCGCGGCGGGCGCCGATGCGGCGTTCCCGTTGACGCATCGCGGCAAGGCGGCTTCCGTCACGTTCCTCACCGGGCATTGCGCCGACGGCACGGACCAGAATTGGAAGGCGCACGTGGAGACCGGCGCCACGCTCTGCCTCTACATGGGCGCGAAGGCCCTGCCGTCCGTCGCGACCAAGCTCATCGCCGCGGGCGCCCAGGCCGACTTGCCGATCCGCCTGCTGTCGAAGGTTTCCCAGGACGGCGCCTCGGATGTGCTCACGACGTTGACCGACTTGGCTTCGGGCAAGGTCGACGTCTCCGTCTTGCCGACGCCGCTGATCGCGGTCGTGGGCGCGGTCGTCGCGCCGCCTCGTCATGCCGGCCTGATGGGCCGCATCGCGGCGTTCGCCTGAGCCGGTTGTTCAGCGCCGCAGCAGCAACCAGAGGATGGCGCCGAGGAACCATCCGGCAAGGGTGAGAGCCAAGAGCCACATGCCGAGATTGACCCATTTCTGCGTGGGGCCGGAAGGCTTCGCTACGCAAGGTAGGCCGGAACGCTTCGCGATCAACTGGCTCATCGATGGGTGCTTGGCGAGGAGAGGACTCATGCGCACCTGGGCGCCGGGCTTCGCATGCTCCTTGGCGATGGTCGCCACATCGCCGTCCGGGCCCGCATGTCGCCCGGGCAGCAGGAAGAGCATCAGGATGATCACGTCGCCCGGGGCCCGCTGGAGCGCGGTGGCGAGGAGCGGTTCGTTGAAGGCGTACTCGGGGCCCTCGCGGCGTTCCATCGAGCAGGCGATGAGGCGCGATGGCGGGATATCCGTCTCCGCGGAAAGGTCGCGCGCCAACGCGTCCCGCACACGGGTCACCTCGATGATGGGCGAGCCGTGGTCGCAGAGCAGGATGGTGTCTTTGTCGGCATCGCCGGGCGTGTGCAGGATTTGGTCGGTGAGGATTTCGAGGAGTTCCGCGCCCTCCTCGCCATAAAGCGTGGGTCGTACCGTCAGCTTCATCGCGCCGGGCTGGGCATCGGCGAAGACTTGGGGCAGGTACTCGGTGATGGCGCGGCTCGGTCCGATGAAGAGCGGCAGCACCAAGAGTTCGTCGATGCCGTCGGTCTTGGCCTGCTGGACGGCTTGTTCGAAGATCACGGCGGGCTGGCCGTCGAGCAGGGCGGGGTCGATCTTGTGCGAGTGCAGGACGGAGACCGGATGAACGGGCTGCCCCAGCAATTGAGCGACTTCCGCCGATAGGCGACGAAGCTCGAGGGTGGCTTCCGGGCGAAGGGAGCCATTGTCTACCAGCAGGATGCGGGTTGCCGCCATGGGTGGGAGGTATGGGGGTGACGGGCCTTTTGGCAACGCAGGGGATGGTTTTGTGGTTTGCCAACCCTCGGCATATAGAGGGTTATCGATGGATGCCCCGAAACCTCGCCCGCCTCGGCCTGTCGGCCCTGGCCCTGCTCGCCACGCTGCCTTCGCTCTTCGCCGCGGACGCTTGGCTCACCGACCTCGAGGCCGCCAAGAAGCAGGCCGCCGCCGAGAAGAAGGACATCCTCGTCGACTTCACCGGTAGCGATTGGTGTGGCTGGTGCATCCGCCTCAAGAAGGAGGTCTTCGACCAGCCGGAGTTCGCCGAGGCCGCCAAGAAGTTCGTCCTGGTCGAGATCGATTTCCCGCGCGCCCCGAAGCAGTCGCCCGAGGTCAAGGCGCGGAACGAGGCCCTCTCGAAGCAGTATGCGATCTCCGGTTTCCCGACGATTCTCCTCCTGGACGCCCAGGGCGAAGTCTACGCCCAGACCGGCTACCAGGAGGGCGGCGCCAAGAAATACTTGGCCCATCTCGCTGAACTGACGAAGCAGAACACGCCCGAAGGGAAGAAGGCCCTCGCCGCCAAGATGAAGGCGGAGGCGCTGGAGCATGAGGTCGAGGAACAGCTTGGGCCGGTGCTGGAAGCCGCGCTTGCGAAGAAGGACGTTGCCGGTGCCGAGGCCGCGATGTACAAGTTCTTCAAGGAAAAGGGCCTCACGGGCGACAACCTTGTCCGCATGACCCTCAACGTGCGCGTCGGCATCACCGCCGAGTGCAAGCCCGGCGACCACGACGCCGTCCTCAAGGTCGTTGACGAGGTCGCAGCCTTGACCAAGAGCAAGGAAGTCCTCGCCGAGATCGCCGATCTCCGCGAGCGCGTCGTCAAGGTGCGCGACCAGGACGCCGAACGCAGGAAGTCCCAAGGCAAGTGAACCCTTTCCAAACCCCGAACACCATGCGTCCCACCACGACCCTCGCCACGCTCGCCCTCGCGTTGCTGGCCATCCTCCCCGCCGCCGCCGCCCCCACCTGGCTGACGGACCTCGACGAAGCCAAGAAGGTGGCCGCCAAGGAGAAGAAGGACATCCTCGTCGACTTCACCGGCAGCGATTGGTGCGGCTGGTGCATCAAGCTGAAGAAGGAAGTCTTCGACCTGCCGGCCTTCGAGGCCGCCACCAAGAAGTTCGTCCTGGTCGAGCTTGATTTCCCGAACAAGAAGCCGCAGTCCGACGAGGTGAAGGCGAAGAATCGCGCCGCCCAGAAGACCTACGGCATCACGGGTTTCCCGACGATCCTCCTGATGGACGCGCAGGGTGAAGTCTACGCCCGCACCGGTTACCAGGCGGGTGGTCCCGAGAAGTACGTCGCCCACCTCCAGGAACTGACGAAGCAGAACACCCCGGAAGGGAAGAAGGCCCTCGCCGCCGAGGCCAAGAACGCCGCCGAAGCCGGCGCCAAGCGCGCGGCCGCCTCGGCCAAGATCAAGGCCGCCATCGAGGCCAAGGATTTCGCCGCCGGCAGCGCCGCCTACGACGAGATGTTCGGCGCCGTGACCGGGCAGCAGAAGGCGCTTCTCAATATGAACAAGGCCGTGCTTTCCCTCCGGATGGATCCGCAGGATAAGGCGCGCGCCTTGAAGCTGATCGATGCCGCCATCGGCGACGCCGCCGGCAACGAGGCCCTGCTCACCCGCATCAAAGCCGACCGCGAGAAGGTCGCCGCCGGCGAGAATCCCTTCGCTCCGAAGGCCGCCACCCCCAAGTCCGGCTCTACCCCGTCCGCGAAGCCCTCCGCCGAGGCCAAGAAGACCGCCCAGGGCGCCTGATCAGTTCCCAACTTCCCGATCAGCCGGAGGACCTCCTCCGGCTTTTTTGTGCCCGCAGTCAAAGGGAGGCAAGGGGAGCGGTCAGGACTTCGGCGGGTGTCCGGCCGGCGGCGCGGAGTTCGCGGATCGAGAGGCCGGCGGTGCGCTTGGCGAGGCGGCGACCGTCGGCGTCGACGATCAGGGGCGCGTGGGCCCACGTCGGCGCGGACCAGCCCAGGACCCGATAGAGCAGCAGCTGGCGCGCGGTCGAGAGGAGAAGGTCCGCGCCCCGGACCACCTCGGTGATGCCCATGGCGTGGTCGTCGGCGACGACGGCCAATTCGTAGGCGGGGAACCCGTCCTTGCGCCAAACCAGGAAGTCTCCGAAATCCCGCCCCGCGACGAAGGCCTGTGCGCCGCACAGGGCGTCGTCGAACGCGATCGTCTCGCCGTCCGGCACGCGGAAGCGCCAGTTGCTCGCGCCGGGCGCGGTGAGTTCGCGGCCGAGCCCGAGGGCGGGGCGGAGGTCGGGCGGAAAGATCGGCTCGGCGTCGTCCTCGGCGTGGGGGGCGGTAAGGCTGCGCGCCACGTCCTTCCGGGATTTGTCGCACGGGTAGATCGCGCCGCTGGCCTGCAACCGGCGCCAAACTTCGGCGAACCAGGGCAGCCGCTCCGATTGCACGTAGGGACCGCAGGGCCCACCGAGGTCGGGCCCTTCCTGCCAGTCGAGTCCGAGCCAGCGGAGGTCGGCGATCGCAGCCGCCGCGAACTCCGGTCGGCAGCGGGAGGCGTCGAGGTCCTCGGTCCGGTAGACGAGCGTGCCGCCCGCGCGACGGGTGCGCTCGGCCGCCAAGGCGAACGTGCGCGCGTGGCCGACGTGCAGGTGGCCGGTGGGGGTGGGCGCTAACCGACCGCGCGGCATCAGAGCGGGTTACCCGTGGGGATGAACTCCCACGGCACGTCGAACTCCGCCGCGACGGCCGCGGCGAGGGCCTTCACGCCCCAGGTCTCGGTGGCGTAATGCCCGCAGGGGTAGAGGTTCCAGCCCTGTTCTTGCGCCTCGTTGAAATGTTCCTCGCGCAGTTCGCCGGTGATGAGCGTGTCGCAGCCCTCCGCCCGGAGGTGGTCGAGCGCGCCGCGGCCGCTGCCGCTCAGGATGGCGATCTTCTTCGGCCGGGCGGACCCGAACTCGATGGCTTGGTAGGTGTCGGGGTAGCTCTGCTTGAGCCGGCGGGCCAGCGTCGCGCGCGGGATGCCTTGGCAGAGGCAGGCGATCGGCAGACCTTCGTAGTCCACGAACCAATCCACGACCTTGAGGCCGAGGTCGGCCGCGATCAGCGCGTTGTTGCCGATGACCGGGTGCGCGTCGAGCGGGAGGTGGCTGGAGTAGAGCGAAAGCCCGGTTTTCTTGAGGGCGGCGAGACGCAGGCGACGCACCTCGCGTTCGGGCAAGACCGGGCGCCAGCGCATCCCGTGGTGCACGATGAGGAAATCCACGCCGCGCTTGGCCGCCATTTCGAAGACCTTGGCGCCCGCGTCGACCGCCGCGCCGACCTTGCGCACGCGGGCCTTGCCGCGGTGCTGCAGTCCGTTGTCGGCGCCGGGGAAGTCGGCGATGGCCTTGCGGTTCGTCAGGAGGTCGCAGAAACGGGCGATGCGGAGGGCGTCGGCGGGCATGGTCAGAGGGGCTTGAAGCCGGTCGGCAACGGGGCGGGCCGGTCCAGTGTCGCGGGGTCGAACGTCGCAGGCTCGAAGCGTCGTCGCACCGCCGCCTCCGTTACTTTCAGCAGGTCGATGTCGCGGGTCGCTTCGTCCCGCACGCTGCACGAGCCCAGGATCCATTGCTCGTCGACCTGGGAGAATTCCTCGACCTGCAAGGTCCGACGGGCGACCCCGGTCCCATCGAGGTAAGTCGCCTGGACCAGCGCGCCGTAGGTGCGGTCGAGCGCGAAGCTCACCTTGGCCGGGTCGGCCTTCGCCGGGTTGGTCGCCAGGAAGAAGTGCACGGGTCGTCCGCGGCTGCGCTCCGTCTTCTCGTAATGCGTCTCCTCCCAATGCGTGTAGGGCAGGGCGAGGTCCGAAGGCAGGAGGAGCAGTCCCGCCGCGAGGGGCTCGTCGACCCGCGGGTTTTCCACGGTGACACCCCCGCGTCGTAGCCATAGGCGGGAGCCTTGGGCCGACTTCGCGGCGATGAAACTGAGCGAGGGTGAGCCGTTCGTCGGACGAAGCTCGACGCGCACGCGTGGGCCTTCGCTGGTCCAACCGGCCCAGACGATCCCGGGGACGGGCGGCGCGGATTCACCCCGACGCGGCTTATGGGTCACCTCGAACTTAAAGCAGAGGTCGCCGTTGAGGCGCGAAGCCCGAAAATCCTGCAATATCTGTTTCGCCTGGGGCGCGGTGAGTTGGATATAATCGTCCCCACCCACGCCCGGAGGCAGGGCGAACGCGAGGCTAGCCGACAGCAGCGCCACCCAGCGGACGGTCAAGCTGAGCCGAGGCGTGCGCACCGGGGATTACTTGGCCGGAGTCGGAGCCGCCGGGGCCGTCGGAGCGGCCGGGGTCGCCGGGGCCTTGGCGGCCGGAGTCGCCGGCGTCGTCGGAGCGGTGGTCGCAGCCGGAGTAGCGGGGGCAGCGGGAGCAGCCGGGGTGGTCGCGGAAGCGGGAGCGGTGGCCGTGGCCTTGGCGGCCGGGTCGACCTTGGCAGGGGCGGCGGGGCTGGTCGCCGCCGTCGCCGGGGTCAGCGCCGAGGTGGTCTTGCTGGCGCGACCGACGAAGCCAAGGTACAAACCGAAGCTCAGGAGGAAGAGGAGGACCGTCAGCGTGGTCGTCAGCTTCGAGAGGACGTTCGCCGACTCGCCGCCGAAGACGGATTCAGCCGCGCCGCCGCCGAGGGCCGAGCCCATGCCGGCATTCGCGCTCGGGCGCTGCATCAGGATGATCAGGACGACCAGGAGGCAGACCAGAAAGAGGATGACGACGGAGGCGTAGAGCAGGAAGTCCTTCATCCCCGTATCCAAGGGGTGCCTGACCCATAAAACAACGCCAAAATCAGGCTTGGACGTAGGCTCCGCCGGCCACCCGATAGGTCAGCCAAGTCCCGGACGGGGGCGGAACCGTCCCCGTGGCGATGACCTGGTGGGCCTCGCCGACCTGCTCCCAGAAGGCCCGCCGTCGGGTGTCATCCAGTTCGCCCAGCACATCGTCGGCCAAGATGACGGGAGGGGTGGGGGCCCGTTGGGTGTCGCGCTGGAGGCGGGCCAGCGAGAGCGCCAGCACCAGGAGCCGCTGCTGCCCCTCCGAAGCGTAGTCGGCCGCGTCCTCGCTGCGGAACAGGATGTCGAAATCGTCCCGTTGGGGCCCGCGCAAAGTCGTGCCCGTGGCGAGGTCCGCCGGCCGCATCTTGAGCCACGTCTCACCAAGTTTCTCCGCCTCGCAATCCGGCCGGTAGCGCAGGTCCGCCCCTTGGTCGGGGAAGCCTGCCCGGGCGCAGACCTCGCGCAAGGTCGCGGCCAACTCCGGCAGGATCCGGGCGCGCGTGCGGGCGATCAGCTCACCCGGCGCCTGCATCGCCTGTTCGAACGCCCGGAGTTCCTCGTCGCTCCGGCGGTCGGACTTCAGCAGCGCATTGCGTCCTTCCAGCGCCCGGGTGTAGTCACGCACCGCCGTCAGGTAGGCGCCGTCGGTGCCGCCGATCGCCGCGTCGAGCCAGCGTCGGCGGTTGCCCGGGGAACCGCGCACGAGCCGGAGGTCGTCGGAGCAGAACACGATCGTGGGGAACTGCCCGAGATGCTGGGCGACGGAAGTCACGGGCGTTCCGTTCAGGAGCGCTTTGCGCGAGCCCTTTGCGAGGCGGATCTCAACGTCCGCACGGTCGGCGTTTCCGAGCGCGACATCGATCCGTAGGCGTGCCTCGGCTGCGCCGGCGCGGATCAGCGGCGCGATCTCGGTCGTCCGGAAGGAGCGGAAAGCCGAGACCAGACCGGCGGCCTCGAGCAAATTGGTCTTACCTTGCCCATTGTCGCCCAGGAGGAAGACCCGCGGGGCATCCGTGGAGACGTCCGCGAACGCGAGGTTGCGGAAGTCGGCGGCCCGGATGCGCGTGAGGCGCATGGCTTACTCCGGGATCACCAAGGTCATCCCGATCTTGAGGGCGTTGGGACTCGAAATCTGGTTCGAGTTCGCCCGCAGGATGTCGTTCGCCCGGGCCGAGGTCCCGTAGGCCTTGCGGGAGATGCTGCTCAAGTTGTCGTTCCGGCCCACCACGTAGGTGGCGAAAGCACGGCCTGGCGTCGCCGCCGGGGCGACGGGGGTGGCGCTGACCGGACGCTCCGGGGTCGCGACGGCGACGGGCGGGGTGACCGGGTTGCCGGGAGTGTTGGCCGCGCGGGGCTGGCCGCGCGTCAGGTCGGTGATCTCGCGCTTCAGCTTGTCGTTCTCGGTGCGCAGTTTCCGCAGCTGCTCCTGTAGGTCGCCGGAGCCGACGGCATCGGGCTCCATCGGGCGACCGGGCAGCTGCTGCATGTACTGCTTCTCGGCGGTGCGGATCATCTGTTCGACGATCTTGCGCTGTTCGGAAGTCGGCTTCAGGCGGATGTACTGGTGGTAATGGTAGATCGCCGGGAGCGGGTCGTTGAGTTCGCTGCAGAGGCGGCCGGCCTCGAGGTGCGATTCGGCGGAGCCGCGGCGGGCGTCGATCACCTTCAGGTAGCACTCGAGGGCCTTGCGGCTTTCGCCCTGTTTCTGGAACAGCTGCCCCTGCCTGAAATCCTGATCCTCCGTCTCGAGCGAGCGCGGCAGTCCGGGGCCGGCATCGTCGCAACCGACGAGGAGGAAGAGCAGGGAAGCGAAGGCGACGCGGACCATGGCCGGACAATCCCCGCCGCGAGACTTTCCTTCAACCCAAAATCATTCACGCAACGCCGCGTCCAAGGCCGTCGGCAGGTCCGGGGTCGACCACCGGAAGCCGCCCTCCGCGGCCTTGCGCGGCTCGACGGCCAGGTCGGCCAGCACGGTCTCGGCGCCCATCTGCCCGAACAGCAGCTTGACCGCCCAGGCCGGCGCCGGGATGACGGCCGGGCGATGGACGGCCCGGCCGAGGGCGCGGGCGAAGTCGGCTTGGCTCACGGGGTGGGGCGCCACGGCGTTGAGCGGACCTTCGACCTTGGGATCTTCCAGCGCCCAGACGATCATGGAGACCAGGTCACCGAGGCGGATCCAGCTGACCATTTGGCGGCCGGAGCCGACCCGGCCGCCGAGCCCGGCCTTGAAGGCGGGCAACATCGCCTTGAGGGCGCCCCCGGAGGCCGCGAGCACCATCCCGGTCCGCAGGTGAACCGTCCGGATACCTCTCGCGGTGCCGGCCCCCTCGGGCGTCGCGGCCGCTTCCCATGCGGCGGAGACTTTCCCGAGGAAACCCTCGTCGGATACCGCGGACGACTCCGTCAACGTTTCGTCGGGTCGGTGGATGCCGTAGCGGTTGATGCCCGACATCGAGAGGAAGACTTTAGGCGGGTGGCGCAGTTCGGGGGAGGGAAAGGCTAGATTCCAAGCCAGCAGGCTCGTGCTTTTTTCGCGGCTGGAAAGGATGCGCTCCTTGGCGGCGGTGGTCCAACGCTGCGCGATCGGCTCGCCCGCCAGGTGGATGACGGCGTGGGCGCCTTCGAGGAAGTCCGTGTCGAGCCAACCGCTGGTTGCGTCCATCCCGCCCGGACCTTGCGTGCGCGAACGGAGCGGAGCCACCTCGTAGCCCTTGGCGGTGAGCGCCTTCGTCAGCGCCCGGCCGACGAGTCCGGTGGCTCCGGTCAGGACGATACGTGGGCGCGAGGTCATGGGATTCAAGGGAGCAGGAACCGGCGGAAAGGCAAATGAGCCAAGCGTGCCTTGGACGCGTCTAGTTCGGACGCGTCACGCTGAGGATCCAAGGCTTGCCGGGATTGGGCAGCAGGCCGTGGCGGACCACCGCGTCGCCGGCCGCTTCCCGCGCGCGGCCGAAGGCCTGCACCACATCGGATTCCTCCGCGCCGCCGGGATGGCCGGTGTAGGCCACGCAGATAAGTCGTCCGCCGGGTCGCAGTTCCGCGTAGGCCGCCTGGAGCGCAAGGGCCGTGGAATCGGGGCGGGTGATGATGGCGGTGTTGCCGCCCGGCAGGTAGCCGAGGTTGAAAAGCGCGGCGCCGAGCCGTCCGCGGTGGGCGGCGGGCAGGACGGCGGCCAAGTCCGCGTGGCTGCAGGCGTGCAGCGTCACGCGGTCGGCGAGACCCGCGAGGGTCAGCAGGTTGGCGGTCGCGGCGAGGGCCTCCGCTTGGATGTCGAAGGCGTGCACATGACCGGAAGCTCCCACGGCTTGAGCGAGGCAGGCGGTGTCGCGCCCCTTGCCCGCGGTGCCATCCATCGCGATGTCGCCGGCGCGGAGGACCTCCTGGGCGAGGAGTTGCGCGCGTTCGGTGACGCGGATGGGGTTTACGGGAGCCAAGGGAAGGCGCCGAAGTTGGGCGGGCGTTTCTCGTTCCAGGCCTTGCGACCCTCGTCGCCTTCTTCGGTGAGGTA
>JBIISU010000174.1:0-3457 GCA_044340815.1 Opitutales bacterium
CCTGCGCCCTCGCCGTCCCCACGGCCGTCGCTTCCGCTCACTGCGGTAAGTGCGAAAAGAAGGACCACCCGGCCACCCCGGCCGCTCCCGCCACCACCCCGGTCGTCGACCCGGCCAAGAAGGCTGAGCCTGCCAAGCAGGAAGAAGCCCCGGCCAAGAAGGACGGCGAAAAGTGCCCCTGCCCTTCCGAGAAGCCCAAGGCCCTGGTCGACCTGACCTCGGATGATTGCCCCAAGAAGTGCGACAAGGACAAGAAGGACGCCCCGGCCGCTCCGGCTGCCCCGGCCACCGCCGAGGAAGCCCCGGCCGCTCCCGCCAAGAAGGACGGCGAGAAGAAGTGCCCCAACTGCCCCGACGAAAAGCCGAAGGCCTAATCAGCCTCGGCTGATCTGCACAAAGGGACGAACCTCCGGGTTCGTCCCTTTTTATTGGCTAAAGTCGGAGTTCCGCCCGGACGAAGGCCGGGAAATCGGTATGGAAGCGGACTCCACGCGCGACGGCGGCGGACTCCGCTTCGGGCGTGAAGGGAGCCCCGCTGCGGACGGCGCACGAGCGGATGCCCGCATTGAGTCCCGCGTCCCAATCGGTGACGCGGTCCCCGACCATCCAGCAACGGGCCGGATCGAGGTCGTGCCGCGCGATCATCTCGAGGATGAATTTAGGGCTCGGCTTGCGGTACTCGCTCGGCTCATCCGGGCGCTCCGGGGCGGCTTTGATTTCCAGGATGCCCGGGGCGGGCAAAGCCAGGAGTTCGAGCATCCGCGCGTTGCAGGCGTGGTACTGCTCCCAGGTGAAGATACCCCGGCCGATGCCGCTCTGGTTGGTCAGGATGAAGAGGCGGTAGCCGGCGTCGAGGCAGGCGACCAAAGCCTCCCTCACCCCGGCGATCGGCTGGATCTGCTCTGGCCGGCAGGTGTGGTGGTGGTCCTCGATCAGGTTGCCGTCGCGGTCGAGGAAAAGGGCGGGGAAGCCGGGCATCCGGGCACCCAATCAGCCCTCGGCACGGGGTGCAAGCCGTCGGAAAGGGGGCTTGACCGAGGACTCCGAGGGGGTAGAACCAACCCTCAACCTAGCGCAGAACCATGGCCAATCCGAAACGTAAACAGTCCAAGCGTCGCAGCCGTCTCCGTCGCGGCGCCAACCAGTTCCGCGCCCCGAAGCTCGTCAAGGACGCCGAATCCGGCGCCCTCCGCCGCTCCCACCGCGTCGACCCCACCACGGGGAAGTACCGCGGTCGTCAAGTCCTCGACACCGGAGCCTAAGCTCCGCCCCGGGCACCGCCCGACCTCATGAGCGACGCTGCGGCCACGAAGGGTTACCGGATCGCCCTCGATTGCATGGGCGGTGACCTCGGTCCCTCCGAAGCCGTCGCCGCCGCCGCCCTCGCCTTCAAGGAGGGCGTCATCGGCCCCGCCGACACCTTGATCCTCGTGGGCCACGAGGATAACCTGCGCCTCCTGGCCCGGGAACACCGCATCCTGAACAAGCCGGACCGCGTCTTTTATCGCCACGCCGCCACCGCCGTCGCGATGGACGACGCGGCGATGACCGTGCTCAAGTCCAAGCGCGATTCCTCGATGGTCAAGGCCCTCGAGATGCTCAAGGCCGGCGAAGCGGACGTGGTGGTCTCGACCGGCAACACCAAGGCCCTCGTGGCCGCGGGCACGATCAAGGTGCGCCCGATGGAAGGCGCCGAGCGCCCCGCCCTGGCCGCCATCATGCCGCGGCGCGAAGGCCACTTCATCATGCTCGACGTCGGGGCCAACCCCGAGGCCAAGCCCGAGCACCTGCTGCACAACGCCGTCCTCGGCTCGATTTACGCGCAATGCTCGCTGGGCATCGCCAACCCGCGCGTCGGCCTGCTCACGGTCGGCACCGAGGAGGGCAAGGGCGGCGCCCGCATCAACCGCACCCACCAGCTGCTCAAGGCGATGGGCGACCGGATCAACTACGTCGGCCCCGTGGAGGGCTACGACGTGTTCGGCGACGCCTGTGACGTGGTCGTCACCGACGGCTTCACCGGCAACGTGCTCGTGAAGACCATCGAAGGCCTCGTCTACATGGTCCGCGACCTCGTCGGCAGCAAGGTGAAGCGCAACCCCGTCTACATCGCGAGCGGCGTGGCGATGTTCCCGCTGCTGCGCGACCTCAAGGGCAAATTGAAGCCGGAACGTTACGGCGGAGCCCCTTTGCTCGGCCTCACGGGCCTCGTCATGAAGGCCCACGGCTCCAGCAACCGCCAGGGCATCTGCAGCGCGATCCGCCTCGGCCTCGAGGCCCTCGGGCACGATGCCGGTCGACGGATGCAGGCGGCCTTGGCCGAGGCCAACCAGGTGGTGGCGGCGACCCCCGAGGAAGCCTGAGGTTTTAGTGTTCCCTTTCCGCCCCGCGGGTCTTACCTCAAGGCATCGATGAGCCGTGCCGAGCTTTCAGTCTTCATCCGGGCCCTCGGCGTGCATGCGCCGGACCGCAAGCTCACCAACACGGAGCTCTCGGCGATGGTCGAGACTTCGGATGAGTGGATCAAGACCCGTTCCGGGATCTCCGAACGCCGCATCGCCGGAGCCGGCGAGAACCCCTCGGACATGGGCGCCCAAGCCGCCGCCAAGGCGCTCGCCCGGGCCGGCCTGAAGCCGACCGACATCGACCTGGTCATCGTCGCGACGATGACGCCGGACGTCCCCTTCCCCTCGACCGCCTGCCTGCTCCAGGCCAAGTTGGGCCTGCGCCGCGACATCCCCTGCTTCGACATCGCGGCGGCCTGCTCCGGCTTCGTCTATGCGCTGCAGGTCGGGACCGACATGCTGCGCTCCGGCCGCTACCGCCGGGCGCTCGTCATCGGGGCGGAGAAGCTCTCCAGCGTCGTCGACTGGCAGGACCGCGCCACCTGCGTGCTCTTCGGCGACGGCGCCGGCGCCGCCATCCTCGAGACCACCGCGACGCCCGACGTCGGGGTGCTCGGCAACCTGCTCGGGGCCGACGGCGTCAACGCGGAGCTGCTCCACTGCGTGGCGGGCGGTTCGGCCCAGCCGGCCAGCGAACAGACCCTCCGCGACCGGCAGCACTTCCTCCGGATGAACGGCAAGGAAGTCTTCAAGCTCGCCGTGCGCGTGATGGCGGATTCCTGCGAACGCGTGCTGACGGCCTGCGGCAAGCATTCGGATGACGTGGCTTGGTTCATCCCGCACCAGGCCAACATCCGCATCGTCGAGGCCGTCGCAGACCAGCTCCACGTCGGGCTGGACCGCTTCCCGATCAACCTGGACCGCTACGGCAACACCTCGGCCGCCTCCATCCCCTTGGCGCTCGAGGAGGCCTGGTCCGCGGGCCGCATCAAGCACGGCGACCTCGTCCTGCTGGTCGCCTTCGGCGCCGGCCTCACCTGGGGCGCAACCCTCCTTCGCTGGCATGAACCTTCGCCCTGAACTCCTCCTGCTCTCCTGCCTGCTGGTCGCCT
>JBIISU010000175.1:0-3446 GCA_044340815.1 Opitutales bacterium
GGCGTGCTCGCGGCCAATTCCCGCCACCCGGAACTGCTGCGCCTGGGCAACGTCATGCACCTGCGCACCCCCATCGAAGGGACCATGCCCGCCGATCGCCGCTTCCTCGAGGTGGCCGGCGAACTTCACCCGACCCCGGCGGTCGGCGGGAAGCCCCGTGACTTGGCCCTACCCTTCATCCCCGGCTTCGAACCGCACTCCCGCGGGCTTTACACCGGGGCGGTCGGTTGGGTCGGGGCCGACGGCCTGACGGGCAAGCTTTTCGTGGCGCTGCGTTGCGCCCGTCTCGAAGGAACGACGGCGCGGGCCTTCGCCGGCGCGGGCATCGTCGCCGGCTCCGACCCGCAGGCCGAGTCGACCGAGACCGAGATGAAGCTCCGCACCATCCTCGAGGCGCTGGTCTGAGATGAAGGTCGTCCTGCAGCGTGTCCACGCGGCCTCCGTCGCCGTCGAAGGCAAGGTGGTCGGGGAGATCGGCGCCGGCTACCTCCTGCTCGTGGGCCTCGCGCTCGGCGACGACGAGACGACCGTTCGCCGCCTCGCCGCCGACGTCGCCAAGGCCCGGTTGATGCCCGACGCCCAGGGCAAGATGGGCGTCAACCTGCGGGACGCCGGCGCGGACGCCCTCGCCGTCAGCCAGTTCACGCTCCTCGCCGACTTCACCAAGGGCAACCGCCCCTCGTTCAACGCCGCCGCCCGCCCCGAGGTCGCCCAGCCGCTCTTCGACCTGTTCGTACGGGAGCTTTCCGCGCACCTCGGGCGGCCGGTCCCCACGGGCATCTTCGGCGCCGATATGGCGGTGAGCCTGGTCAACGACGGGCCGGTGACGGTGGTTCTGACGTAGTTTAGGCTTAACCTCCCCGCCCGCCCTGCCTACCCCAGACGTCAGCCATGCTCTCCGTCCGCATCATCCCTTGCCTCGATGTCCATGGCGGTCGCGTCGTGAAGGGTGTGAAGTTCGAGGAGTTGCGGGATGCGGGCGACCCGGTCGCCGTCGCGGCCGCCTACGAGAAACAGGGCGCCGACGAACTGGTCTTCCTGGACATCACCGCCTCGAGCGACGGCCGGAACACGATGGTCGACGTGGTCGAACGTACCGCCGACCAAGTCTTCATGCCCCTCACCGTCGGCGGCGGACTCCGCTCGGTCGAGGACATCCGGACGATGCTCAACGCCGGCGCCGACAAGGTCTCCCTCAATACTTCCGCGGTCAAGGACCCCAACCTCGTCCGCGAGGCCGCCCGTAAGTTCGGCCGCCAGTGCATCGTCGTCGCGATCGACGCGAAGCAGGTCGCGCCCGGACGCTGGGAAGTCTTCACGCACGGCGGCCGCAACCCGACCGGCCTCGACGCCATCGCCTGGGCCCGGCAAGTCCACGACCTCGGCGCCGGCGAAATCCTGCTGACCAGCATGGATCGCGACGGCACCGCTTCGGGTTACGACGTCCCGCTGAACCGGGCCATCTCCTCCGCGGTGGAGGTCCCCGTCATCGCCTCGGGCGGCGCGGGTACGCTGCAGCACCTGGCCGACGTCCTCAAGGAGGGCGGGGCCAGCGCCGTGCTCGCGGCCAGCATCTTCCATTTCGGCACCTTCACCGTGCGCCAAGCGAAGGAGCACCTGCGCGCCGCCGGCCTACCCGTCCGGCTCTAAGGTCAGGCTTTCGCGGGGGCCTTCGGCATCACCAGCACCTTGTCGACGCGGGGTCCGTCCATGTCGACGACCTCGAAGACGTGGCCCAGCGCCTCCACTCGGTCGCCTTCCTCCGGGATACGGCCCAGCGAGCGCATGATGAAGCCGGCGATGACGGTGAAGCCGCCGGAACCCTCCCCGGGGAAACGGCCGACCACGCCCGTCGCCTCGCGGAAGTCATCCAAGGTCACCACGGCGTCGACCAACCAGCTGCCGTCGTCGCGCCGGCGGATCGGCTTGGGCTTAGCGACCGGGGAGCCCTCGTTCGGCAGGTCGCCCACGATGAACTCGAGCACATCGTTGAGGGAGACGACCCCTCGGACGTGGCCGAACTCGTCGATGACCAGGGCCAGGTGGAGCTTGTCGCGGCGGAAACGCTCGAGGAGTTGGGTCCCGGTGCTCTGCTGGGTGACCGTCGGCGCCTCCGTCAGGAGGTCGCGGATCACGGCGGAACCGACCAAGGAGAGGTTCGCCCAGAGGCGTTTGACCGAGACGACGCCGAGCGGTCGGTCCGGCGAGCCCTTGAAGACGGGGAACCAGGTGTGGCCGGAGGCCACCACCTTGCGCCAGTTGACCTCATCCGAATCGTCGAGGTTCAGCCAGACGACCCGGTTGCTGGGCGTCATCAGTTTTTCGGCCGTGATCTGGTCGAGTCCGAGGGCCCCGTGCACCATGCGGTGTTCGGCGGCATGCAGCACGCCGGAGGCCATGCCTTGGTCCACCATCATGCGCAGCTCGTCCTCCGACATCGTGTCCTCCGGGGCGCGTTTGCGGCCGAACAGGCCCAGCACGAGGTCGGCGAGGCCGCTGAGGGCGCCGACCAAGGGCGAGGCCAACGAAGCCAAAAGGGCCATGGGTCGGGCCAGCATGACGGCCAACGCCTCCGGGTTCGTCAGGCCGATCCGCTTGGGGATGATTTCGGCGCAGATGATGGTGAGCGAGCCGATGAAGAACGAGACGAGGGCGCGGGAGACGGGCTCGGCGTTCTCGACGCACCACGCCACCGGCACCTTCTGCAGGTAGGGCACGAAGGCCATCGCGAGGGGCGCGCCACCGTAGGTCGCGGCGATGATGCTGCCGAAGGTGAGGCCGACCTGCACGGTCGACAGGAAGCGGGAGGGGTTCGCGAGCAGGGCCAGCGCGGTCTGCGCGCCCTTGCTGCCCTGTTCGGCGAGGCGGGCCAAGCGTCGACGGTTGGAGGAGACCAAGGACATCTCCGCCAATTCGAAGAAGGCGATGAACGACCAACAGATGGCTAGGAGGAGGAATTCCACTCCCCGGGAGACAAGCCCGCCCGGACCCTTTCGTCAAATGGCTTGTTGCCGGCCGGGCTCCGCCTAGGTTCGGAGGTCGAATGGCGACCCATTTCGATGCAATCGTGGTTGGTAGCGGCATCGGCGGCCTGAGCTTCGCGCTCAACTTGGCCCGCCGCGGTCGGTCCGTCGCCATCGTCACCAAGAAGACCAGTTCCGAGTCGAACACCAACTGGGCCCAAGGCGGCATCGCCTGCGTCACCGACCAAACCGACGACTTCGCCAGCCATGTCCAGGATACCCTCGCCGCCGGCGACGGACTCTGCGACTTGGCCGCCGTCCGCCACATCGTCGAGTCGGGTCCGGCCCGGGTCGCCGAACTGATCGCCTGGGGCGTGCAGTTCGAGAACGGCGCCGATGGCCAGCCCGACCTCGGGCGCGAAGGCGGCCACTCCCGTCGCCGCATCCTCCATGCCCGCGACATGACCGGCCGGGCCATCGAAT
>JBIISU010000176.1:0-3416 GCA_044340815.1 Opitutales bacterium
CGACGCCGGAACCGCCGATGGACCAGTTGACGTGCTTACCGGAGCCGTTGACGCCCGCGAAGGGCTTCTCGGCGAGGAGGCAGACGAAGCCATGCTTGGCGGCGACGCGGCGGAGCAGCGTCATCGTGAGCATCTGGTGGTCGTGCGCGACGTTGGCGGATTCGTAGATCGGGGCCACTTCGTACTGGGCCGGGGCGACTTCGTTGTGGCGGGTCTTGATCGGGATACCCAGCTTGAAGCACTCGCGCTCGGTCTCCATCATGCACGCGAGGACGCGGTCCGGGATGGTGCCGAAGTACTGGTCCTCGAACTCCTGGCCCTTCGCCGGCTTGGCGCCGAAGAGGGAACGACCGCAGGTGTAGAGGTCGGGACGGAGGTGGAAGAGGCGGGAGTCGATCAGGAAGTACTCCTGCTCGGGACCGCACGAGGCGGAAATGTAGCCGTGCTTCTTGCCGAAGAGCGCGAGGACGCGGGAAGCGGCCTTGTTGACGGCGGCCATCGAACGGAGCAGCGGGGTCTTCTTGTCGAGGGCCTCGCCCTTCCACGACACGAAGGCGGTCGGGATGCACAGCGTGGAGCCGTTCTCGGTGTCGAAGATGTAGGCGGGCGAGGTGACGTCCCAGGCGGTGTAACCGCGGGCCTCGAAGGTGGAGCGGAGGCCGCCGTTCGGGAAGGAGGAGGCGTCGGGCTCGGCCTGGATCAGCGCCTTGCCGGAGAATTGGGCGAGGGTGCTGTTGCCGTTGGGCTCGAAGAAGGTGTCATGCTTCTCGGCGGTGAAGCCGGTGAGCGGGTAGAACACGTGGGCGTAGTGCGTGGCGCCACGCTCGAGGGCCCAATCCTTGATGGCGGCGGCGACGACGTCGGCGGCGGCGGCATCGAGCTTGATGCCGGCTTCGATGCTGGCCTTGAGGGACTTGAAGACGTCCTTCGGCAGGCGCTTCTCCATCTTATCGAGGGAGAAGACATTCTGGCCATAGATCAGGTCGATCTTCTCGTTGCGGAAGTCGAAGCTGCCCTGGAGGCGAGGCTGGGAGGCAATCGCCTCGATGGCGTTGCGACGTGCGGGGTTGGTGCTCATGGTTGGGATTGGTGAAAAATGGACGAAAGGACACCATGGGGAAAGCACCCTGCGTGCCACGCTTCAATAGGTAACCATTCACAACCCCCCTTTGCCCATTATTAGACTTTATGCCTAAAAATAGGCACACCAAGCCTGTTTATTTCCAAGCATACACCGCTCGCAGGAAAAAGGCCGTATCCAAACGGACCTGCCCGGCGAGAGGCTGGCCCCGGAAATCGTTGGAGACGCCCAGTTTCAGGGAAAGCGGTCCGTCGCCGCGGAACATGTTCAGGGCGGATTCATGCCGGACATAGAAATTCTGCGCGGCCTGAAACGAGGGGACCACGGAGATCGTCGACTCCATCTTGGCCCAACCGAATTCGCGTTCGAAGCTCAGGCCGAGGTCCATCGAAGGGGTGGAGAGGCTCGGCTGGCCGCCCAGCGCGTAATTCTCGAGGCGATGGGCCAGGCCGACCCGGGCGTCGAGTTTGCCGCGGGCGTCCGTGAACAAGCGTAGGCCGATGCCGGCCGCATTGACCGAAAGGAAGTCGACCTGCCGGGCGTTGTCGTAACCGGTGTCCGTGCGGGCATACCAGAAGACGATGCGGGTCGGGTTCGTCTCGTAGCCCAAGGTGACGTGCAGGTCGTCGGAAGCGGTCTGGTTGCCGGAAGTGGCGCGGATCGTCCGGATGCCGCCGGTCAAGGTATCGGCCGCGGTCGTGCCCCGCGCCTGGAAACCGGCGCTGAAGCCGCTGCCCTGCGCCGCGCCGGACCGGCCGGAAAGGTCCAGGTCGGCCTGCATCTGCCAGAGTCGCGTCGGCTTCGCCTCGGCCGGACGCGCCCCGGGCTCGCGCCACAATTCCAGCGTGGCGTCCAGCGCGAAGGTCTCCGCCCCGCCGGCGCTCGCGACCCGCCCGCCCACGGCCCAAGCCACGCCATCGAGGACCGCGCCCTGGCGCCCGGTCAGGCGTACCGCGTCATCGGTCCGGAAAGATTCCACGCGGGTCAGCGGGATCTCCAGCGGAGCGCGACCACCCCAGCCTTGGACCCGCAGCTCCAACTGGCCATCGGCGATCCGTTCGATGCGGCCACGCAGGAAAGTGCCGTCCACGAGCGTCACCGCATCGGCGATCAGGCCGATGGGGGCGGCGAGCAGCAAGGGAAGGAGGAGACGCATCCGGCACCACAGACAAACAAACGGACGGAGGGTTGCCAATCCTAGGGGAAGAAGTTGTGCTGAAAGCATGGACCTCGACGCGATCATCCTCGGCGCCGGCCCCGCGGGCCTGGCCGTGGCGCACGCGATGCAGGCCCGCGGCGCGCGGGTCAAGGTCCTCGAACCCTCGCAGCGGGTCGGTGGGTCGATCCGGACCATCCGCGAGGAGGGCTGGCTCGTCGAGGTCGGCCCCAATACCCTCCAACTGGAAGGCGAGGCCGACCTCGCCCTGCTGAAAGGCTACGGACTCGAGCCGCAACTGCAGGAAACGGACGTCGCCGCCGCGAAGCGGTACATCCTCTCGCGCGGCAAACTCCACGGCCTCACGGCGAGTCCGGCCTCCCTGCTCAAGTCCGACCTGCTCTCCTTCCGGGGCAAGCTGCGGCTCCTCGGCGAGGTCTTCGTGCCGCGCGGGGGCTTCGAGGGCGAGACCATCGAGGGCTTCGCGACCCGCCGCTTCGGCCCCGAGGCGGCCGCGCGCCTGATGGATCCGGTGGTTTCCGGGGTCCATGCGGGGGACCCCGCCAGGCTCGTGATGGCGAACTGCTTTCCCCGTATCCATGCGTTGGAGAAGTCCCATCGGTCGGTCTTGCTGGGCCTAGGGCGCACGCGGGGAGAACCCCGGCGGGTCGTGGGCTTTCGGGACGGCATGCAGGCGCTGGCGGACGCGATGGCGGCCCCCTTGCGGGCGACGGCGGCGCTGCAGCTCGGGACGATGGCCACGCTGATCCGCAAGGACGCCAAGGGTTGGAACGTCGCCTGGCGCGACGCGGAGGGTCGTGAGGATGGCGCGCGGGCCAAGCACCTGGTGGTGACGGCGCCCCATTGGCACTGGGCCTCCCTACCCTTCGACGAAGGCTTGCGCCGGCTCTTCCACGACTGGGAGCGGACGGAGGCGCCGCCCGTCACCGTCGTCGCGCGCGGCTATGACCGCGGCGCGGTCGAGCATGCGTTGGACGGTTTTGGTTTCCTGATCCCGGGCGAGGAGCGCCGCCGCCTGCTGGGCTGCCTCTTCCCTTCGTCCGCGCTGCCGGGCCGGGCGCCCGACGGCAAGGTCTTGCTGGCCTGCTTCATCGGGGGCGCGCGTCATCCCAAGCTGGGACGTTTGCCCGACCCCGAACTCCGGCAGCTGGTCGACGA
>JBIISU010000177.1:0-3395 GCA_044340815.1 Opitutales bacterium
GGTGGCCTCGGGACCGATGAACAGGGAGACCTCGATGCCGGCGTCGCGCAGCGCGGCCACCGTGGCGGCGACGCGGTCGCGCTGGCCGGCGACCTCCAGGCCGCCTTCGGTCGTGATCTCCTCGCGGGATTCGGGCACCAGGCAGACGGCGGCGGGCCGGAGCCGCCGGGCGAAGTCCGTCATCCAGGGGGTGCAGGCCATCTCGAGGTTGAGCCGCACGCCCGGCAGGCGGGCGATCGCGAGGACGTCGTCCTCCTGGATGTGGCGGCGGTCCTCGCGGAGGTGGACGGTGATGCCGTCGGCGCCGCCGGCCAGGGCTTCGCGGGTGAAGGCCAGCGGGCTCGGCTCGGCGTGCGGCGAGGCGTGGCTGCCGCGGTAGCGGGCCTGGCGGACGGTCGCGGCGTGGTCGATGTTGACCCCGAGGAGGATCGGTCGGCTCATTGCTTCTTCAGCTTCTCGAGCTCCTTCTGGATCTTCTCCTTGTCGTGCACCAGCTTGCGGCCCAGCTCGGGCTCGTCGCACTTGTTGAAGTAGGGCAGCATCACGTCGATCAGGCCGAGCACGGTCTTCATGCGGAAGACGTCGTTGCCGGTGTCCTCCATCTCGCGCACGTAGATGCGGCGCATCTCCTCGAGGTAGAAGCGCTCCAGCTTCTTGTTCCCCTTCACGGCCGCGTAGAAGTTGTCGAGTAGGCCGCGGAAGGTCGGCAGGTGCTCCCGGTTGTCCTGCAGCGCGTGGCGCAGGTAGAAGAAGAGGTTCTCCTGACCCTTGGGGGTCGTGTCCTTCGCCAACTGGCGGGCGGTGCGCTCGGCCGCGACGACGATGAGGTCGTAGCGCGTCTTGTCCATCGTGTCGCCGCGCAGGCGCTTCTTCTCGCGCATGAACACCTCGTAGGACTGGCGGCATTCCTTGAAGATCTGCTCCGGGGTCATCTTCGGGTCGGTCCAGACATGCTTCTCCGCGTAGCCGTCGGCGATCGCGAGCATGTCGGGCCAGCGCTTGTCCTCGTCCGACACGTTGAAGGCCACGCGCATGTCGCGCAGGAACCCGCGCCAGCGCTCGTGGTCGGCCTTCGCGCCGAGGTCCTCGAGGCAGGCGGCGGCCTCCTTCCAGCCGTCGATGGAGAGTTCGGCCGCATGGGTGGCGAAACGCAGGCAGGCGTAGCGGCCCTCCTGGTCGCTGTTCGCGGCGTGGACGCGGGCCGCGAGGCGCAGGCGGAAGGCCTTCTCATAATGCGACTTCATCCGGCGCTTGGGGTCGCCGGTGATCTGCACCTCGAACTCGCCGATGCCGCGCCCCGTCTGCGGGTCGCGGGTGTGGCCGTTGGCGTAGCCGTCCGCGTAGCGGCCGGTGCCCGGCAGGTTGCGGGGTTCGTTGAAGGGGCGGAAGCCGTTGCCCATGTTCCACTGGTGGTTCGGCATCAGGTAGGCGAACCAGGCGTGGCCGCCGCGGTTGCCGTCGCCGCCGACGGAGGCCGCGGGGATGCCGTAGGCGCGCGCCGCGGTGGTGCCGAAGTGGGACTGGTCCATGCAGATGCCGCCGACCTCGAGGATCTCCTCGAGCGTGCCCCGGGTGAAGCTTTCCGCCAGCGGCTTGTAGGCCTTCTTGCCGGGCGGGGCCTTCGGGGGCTTGGCGCCCGTGACGAAGTCCATGCGGTAATTGATCATCGGGTAGGCCTCGCTCCAATCCTTCTGCTGGTCGCCGTTGGCCAGCTTCAGCTTCTTCAGGTCGTTCTCCTTGAGGGCCCACTCCATCTCCTCGTTCGTCGCCTCGGCGCTGACGACCCAGACCAATTCGTAGGGGGCGAGCTTCTTGATGTCCGTCTCCAGCCGCTGGCGCTGGGCGTTGTCGCGGAAGTAGCGGTAGCGCTCCAGCGCGTCGACCGTGAAGCGCTCATGCTTCGGGTCGCGGGCGCGGGCGAAGGTGAACTTCTGGTCGAAGACCAGCGCGGTCGCCACCTGCAGGTTCGCGTACTTCCCCTTGAGCTCCTTGGCGTCGTCGGCGTCCAGGCGGGCCCACACGCGCAGCGCGTTGCCCAGGTTGTCCTCGGGCTTGAGGTTGGCGAGGAAGAGCTCGAGGCGCTCGGGGTCGGCCAGCAGGGCGATGAGGAAAGGCTGGACCTGCTCGTCGGTCATGAACTGCCGCAGCGTGGCCGGCGTCACCTGGCGCACGAACTCCGCCTGCGTCATGCCGATCGCGAAGTACTCGTTTTCCCAGAGGTCGTCGAAGCGGCGGGCCCCGTCGGTCGCCGACGTGGCGGTCAGCGCCGGGTAGAGCCCGTAGCGGAGACGGTCGTAATGGCTTTCCCACTTGCCGTCGTAGACGCGGGCCTTGGCGTCGGCCAGCAGGGTCGCGCGGCATTTCGGGTCGCGGCGCGAGATGGAATCGAACGGGTAGGGGCGCGGGGCCAGGGCGGGCAATTCCTCCTTCACCGTCGGCGTCACCGCGGTGGCGGGACCCGTCGGCTTGATCGGCGGCTCGACGGCGGGTCCGGTGCCGGCGGTGGCCCCGGGTACCGTCTCGGCGACCGTGGCGGGCGCGGCCTTGCCGCCGAAGAAGCCGGCCACGTCGTCGATCAGGCTCGGGGCACCGTCCGGTCCCGCGAGTTCCCGCGGGTGGAGGGTGCGATCGTACACCGCGTAGCCGAACCACGCCGCGGCCACGAGCACCGGCAGGAGGATGCCGATGAGGATGGCTTCGCCCTGGCCGCGGTCGGACGACGGCTTCTTCGGAGGCAGGGGTTTGGGTTCGAGCGGCGCGCGCATGTCTAGGAGGCCGACCTTAGCGCTTCGCCCCGCCGGGTCAAAATCCAACCTCCGGTCCAAAGGGGAAATCGTCCCGGAATCGCGCGGAAACGCGGGGGCGTCGCTATTTCGAGCCCTTCTCCGCCGCGTCCTTCGCCTTCTGGCCTTCCTTGCGGAGCCGGAGCCCGCGTTGGCCTTGGCCGCATTTCCGGAAATACACGTACAATTCCTCCGTCATCTCGAAGAACTCCGCCGGCGGCAGGTCGACCTTGCGGCGGAAGGCGTGCTCGGCGTCGTCGAGGAAGCGCAGCTCCAAAGGCTCCTCCCCCTTCACCGTCGCGTAGTAGTCGGCCAAGACCCCGCGGAACTCCGTCATGTCGCCGGCGCATTCCTCGAGCGCCTCGCGGTAGAGGCTCGAGATCTCCTTGCCGTTGGCGGTCCGGTCCCGGGCGAGCACTTTGGCCGCGCGGGCGATCCCCGCGAGGTAGAGGTCGCGGCGACCCGGGAATTCCCGGAGCAGCTGCCGCAGGCGTTCCTGGATCTTCCGGACCGCCTCGGTCGCCGGCGCGCGCCCGAGGAGGAAGCGCGTCTCATGCTCGTCCGCCAGGTCGCGCATGTCGGCCGACTCATCGAAGGCCCGGCGGAGCTCCG
>JBIISU010000178.1:0-3374 GCA_044340815.1 Opitutales bacterium
CAAGTCCGCCGAGATCCAGGCCAAGATCAAGGCCGAGGACTGGAACGAGTACCGCATCGTCGCCCAGGGCGGCCACCTGCAGCACTTCATCAACGGCGTCCAGACCGTGGACGTCACCGACCAGACCGCCGTCGGCGCGAAGAAGGGCATCCTCGCCCTCCAGCTCCACGCCGGCCCCGCGATGGTCGTCCAGTTCAAGGACCTCGTCCTCAAGGAGACCAAGTAAGCCCCCGAGCTCCCTCCCTGGAAGGCCGCAAGATTAACCCCTTCGCGGCCTTCCGCATTTAAAGACCATGAAGACCCTCACCCTCGCCGTCCTGCTCGGCGCCGCCTCACTCGGCGCGGCCGATAAGAAGAACGTCCTCCTCATCGCCGGCCGGCCCAGCCACGGTCCGGGCGAACACGAGCACAACGCCGGCATCCAGCTCCTCGCCGCGGGCCTCAAGCAAGGCGCGGCCAACCTCGTCGACGTCGAGGTCTCCCTCGGCGGCAAGTGGCCGTCCGACGAGGCCGTCGCCAAGGCGGACACGATCGTGATCTACTCCGACGGCGGCAACGGCCACCCGGCCCTTCCGCACCTCGACCAGCTCGCCAAGAAGATGGCCGCCGGCACCGGCTTCGTCTGCCTCCACTACGCCGTCGAGCCCGCCTACGAGCGCGCCGGTTGGCTCAGCGTCGACGGCAAGCCCGTCAACCCGCCGCCCGCGGGCCGTTTCTCGACCGGCAAGGGCGCCAAGGAATTCAAGGACTGGCTCGGCGGCTACTTCGAACAGCATTGGTCCGTCAACCCGCACTGGCTCGCCGACTTCAAGTCCCTGCCCGACCACCCGGCCAGCCGCGGCGTGAAGCCCTTCGCGACGACCGACGAGTGGTACTTCAACATGCGCTTCCGCGACGGCATGACCGGCGTCACCCCGTTGCTCGCCGCGCTCGCCCCCGAGGCCACCATGAAGCGCGGCGATGGCGCGCACGCCGGCAACCCCGACGTCCGCAAGCTCGTCCTCGAGGAGAAGAAGCCGCAGGTCGTCGCCTGGGCCGTCGAACGCCAGGATGGCGGTCGCGGCTTCGGCTTTACCGGCGGCCACTTCCACAAGGGCTGGGCCAACGACAGCCAGCGCACGCTCGTCCTGAACGCCATCGTCTGGACCGCCAAGGCCGAGGTGCCCGCGGGCGGCGTCGCGTCCAAGTTCACCGACGAGGAGCTCGCCGCGAACCTGGATCCGAAGGGCAAGCCCAAGCCGAAGCCGGCCGCCACCCCGGCGCCCGCCGCGAAGTAACCGCGCTCCCCGCGGGGCCTTGGGCCGGAGGTTCGCCTCCGGCCTTTTTGTTGGCCGGAAAAGCCGCGGGTCGCTTGACCTGCGTCGGCCGTCGCCGACCTTGCCCGCATGTCCCAGCACATCGCGATCATCGGCGGCACCTCCGGCATCGGCCGCGCCGTCATCGCCCAGCTCCAGGCCGACGGCCATCACGTCCACGCGGCCTGTCGCTCCCCCGAGAAGCTGGCCGACCTCGGGCTGGAGGCGCAGCGCTTCGACGCGCTGGCCCCGACGCCACTCGCCTGGCCGGAGCGCCTTGATGGCCTCGTCTACTGCCCGGGGACGATCGTGCTCAAGCCCTTCCACCGGATGACGCCGGAGGATTTCCAGCGTGAGCTGCAGGTGAACCTCTTCGGCGCCATCGCCGCGCTGCAGTCGGTGCTGCCCGCGCTCAAGGCCTCGGGCCACGCCTCCGTCGTGCTCTTCTCCACCGTCGCCGTCGCGCAGGGGATGCCGATGCACGCCGGCATCGCCGCGGCCAAGGGCGCCGTCGAAGGCCTGGCCCGCAGCCTCGCCGCCGAGTGGGCGCCCGCGATCCGCGTGAACGTCATCGCCCCGTCCCTGACCGATACCGCGCTCGCGGCCCCGCTGCTGAATTCGGACCTGAAGAAGGAGGCCGCCGCGAAGCGCCACCCGCTCCAGCAGGTCGGCCGCTCCGAGGACCTCGCCACGCTGGTCTGCCACCTGCTCTCGGGCCACGCGCGCTTCATGACCGGCCAGGTGCTCCACGTCGACGGCGGGCTGTCGGCGGTGCGGACGTTCGCCTGAGTCCCCCGGCCAAAGAAAAACCTGGGCGCCTCGCGGGCCCGGGTTTCGGCAACGGCTTTCGCCCCGTTCAGATCAGCATCAGCGCCGGCTCTTCCAGCAGCTGCTTGAGCGCCTGGAGGAACTGCGCGCCGTTGGCGCCGTCGACCACGCGGTGGTCGCCGGAGAGGCCGATCACCATGCGATGGCCCACCACGAGGCGGTCATGCGCGTCGACGACGGGCTTCTTGATGGTGGCGCCGACGGACAGGATCGCGGCGTTGGGCACGTTGATGATGCCGAAGAAGCCGGTGACGCCGTACATGCCGAGGTTGGTGACGGTGAAGGTCGAGCCGGACATCTCGCCCGGGGTGAGCTTCTTCGAGCGGGCCTTGCCGATGAGGGACTTCGCCTCGACGGCGATGTCCTTCAGGGTCTTGGCGTGCGCGTCGCGGATGACCGGGGTCACCAAGCCGTCCTCGAGGGCGACGCCGAAGGAGAGGTGCACCGCGGAGTGCTGGCGGATGCTCGTGCCGGCCCAGGACGCGTTGACCGCGGGCACGCGGCGTAGCGCCTCGGCGGAGGCCTTGAGGATGAAGTCGTTGACGGAGAGCTTCACCGCGTCGGCGCCGCCGGCTTCGGCCAGGCGCTTGTTGAGGGATTCGCGCATCGCCATGAGCGGGGCGGCGTCGACCTCGACCTCGAGGTAGAAGTGCGGCACGGTCACCTTGGACTCGAGCAGGCGGCGGGCGATGGTCTGGCGCATGCCGCCGACCGGGACGTCGGCGTCGGGCTGGATGCCCTTGCCGTCGGCGGGCGGAGCCACGGCGACGTTCACGGGGCCGGCGGGGGCGGCCGGAGCCGAGGCGGCGGCGGCGACATCGCGGGCGACGACGCGTCCGCCGGGACCGGAACCGGCGAGGGCGCCGGCGTTGATCGCGGCCTGGGCGGCCATGCGCTTCGCGTAGGGCGAGACCTTGGCGCGACTCCCGTCGGACTGGGTCGCGGGCGCGGCGCTCGCGGCGGGCGCGGGCGGGATGCAGGGGATGCCGGTGGCTTCGGGGATCGCGGGGGCCGCGGCCTTCGGGGCCGGGGCGGCCTGGCCAGGCGTCGGCGCGGCCTCGCCCGCCTTGCCGATGGCGCAGATGGGCGCGCCGACGGGCAGCTGCGAACCGGCCGGGGCGTAGATCTTGAGGATCGTGCCGGGCACGGTGCAGGAGAGCTCCATCGTCGCCTTGTCGGTCTCGACTTCGCCCAGGATGTCGCCGAAGGCCACGGTCTGGCCCTCCTTGATGTTCCATTTCACCAAAGTAC
>JBIISU010000013.1:0-11527 GCA_044340815.1 Opitutales bacterium
CCGGCCTCATCCGGAAACTGCACGCCGCCGCCAAGCAAGGTCGGGACGTCGAGCAGGCCTTCGCCGACCACTGCCAAGGCCGCACCATCGACCAGTTTTGGGCCAGCCTCGCCGCGGCGGCCCCCGCCCAGAAGTGAGCGACCAAACGATCCGCGTCCTCGACCCCACGGTCGCCAACCAGATCGCCGCCGGCGAGGTGGTCGAACGTCCCGCGGCGGTCATCAAGGAGCTGCTCGAGAACTCCCTCGACGCCGGCGCCACGCGCGTGACCATCGATTTCTCCCGCGGCGGCAAGGCGCTCATGGTCGTCGAGGACGACGGGAAGGGCATGACGCCCGACGAGGCCCTGCTGAGCCTCGAGCGCCACGCCACGAGCAAGATCCGGCTCGCCGCTGACCTCGACCGCATCGCCACCTTCGGTTTCCGCGGCGAAGCCCTCCCTTCGATCGCCAGCGTCGCCCGCTTCACGCTGCAGACCCGTCCCGCCGCCGCGGCCAACGGCGTCGAGATCCTCGTCAACGGCGGCAAGGTCATCCATCGCCGCGACCACGGGATGGCGCCGGGTACGCGCATCGAGGTCGCGAACCTCTTCCACCCGGTGCCCGCCCGCCTCAAGTTCCTCAAGTCCGACGAGACCGAGGCGGCGCACATCATCCGCCTCGTGCGGCTCTACGCCGTCGCCCACGCCGAGGTCGGTTTCCTGCTCCGCGAGGATGGCCGCGAGCTGTTCCGTTCGCCCGGCAAGGCGCCCTTGCTCGAGCGCGTGCGGGAGATCTGGGGCAAGCAGGTGGCCACGGAACTCGCCGTGATGCCGATCGCCGAACGCCCCGGCCTCCGGCTCAGCGGCCTCCTCGGTCGGCCCGGCGTCTCGCGGGCGACCCGCCAGGACCTCGTCACGGTCGTCAACGGCCGCCCCGTCGACAGCCGCACGATGGCCTTCGCGTTGACCGAGAGCTACCACACGCTGATCCCGAAGGGCCGCTACCCGCTCGCCTTCATCTTCCTCGAGATGGATCCGGCCTGGGTCGACGTGAACGTCCACCCCGCCAAGCGCGAGGTGCGTTTCCGCGATGAGGCCAAGGTGCGCGGCTTCATCATCGAATCCGTGCTCGGTGCCCTGCGCGCCAGCCCGGCCGCGGCGATCGATCCCGAGCGCGTCCCCTTGGAGCCGCCCACTTTCGCCACCGCGTTCGTCCCGGCGGTCCCGCCGCCGAGGCCGCTAGCCGCCGGCGAGACGGCCACCACGGCGGTTCCCCCGGCGCCGGCCGCCCCGACACCGGCACCGATGCCTTCCTCGGCGCCCTTGCGCCTGGGCTGGCGCCTCCTGGCTCGGCTCCGCGAAGAGCGCGCCGTCTTCGAGACGCCGACGGGGCTGGCGGTGCTCGACTTGGGGGCCGCCCACCAGCGCGTCCTCTACGAGGAGATCCTGGCGCGCTTCACCGCCGGCCGTCCCGTCTCCCAGCCGCTCCTGGTGCCGCTGACGCTGGAGCTCGACCCCTTGCCGGCCGCGGTGCTCAAGGAACGCCAGGAACTGCTGACCGCCGCCGGTTTCGAGTTCGAGGAATACGGACGCAATTTTTGGCGGCTCGCGGCTCTGCCGACGTGGCTCGAGCCGGCCGATGCGCTCGTCTTCGTGCGGGACCTGCTGGCCGAGATGGCCCGGCGCGAGGGCGACTTCGGCCGCCCGGCCCTGGCCTACGACGCCTTGGCGAAGCTCGCCGTCGCGCGCGCCCGCCGCAAGGGCGACGCCTTGGCCGACGGGGAGCTGCTCGCCTTGGCGGAGGCGCTCTTCCGCACGGCGCAGCCGGGGACGTGCCCGAAGGGCCGGCGGACGTATGTGGAGTGGTCGGATGCCGACCTCGGGCGCCGGTTCGGCTGATCAGCGCCGGCCGCGCTTGCGCGGGGCCGCGGGCTTGCCCGTCCGCAGCGCCTCGATCTGGTCGCGCAGCGTCGCCGCCTTCTCGAACTGCAGTTCGTCGGCGGCCGCCAGCATCTCGGACTCCAGGTCGGCCAGCACGCGCGCGATGTCGCGGTCGTCGGTGCCTTCGGCCACGGCGAGGGTCTCCTCGGCCGTCAGGTCGACCAGGCTTTCCTCGATCCTGCGGTGCGTGCTCTTCGGGGTGATCCCGTGCTTCGTGTTGTAGGCTTCCTGGCGCTTGCGCCGGTCGCGGCAGATCGTCAGCGCGCGGGTCAGCGATTTCGTCATGACGTCGGCGTACAGCAGGACCTTGCCCTCCTCGTGGCGGGCCGCGCGGCCCGACGTCTGGATGAGGCTCGTCTCGCTGCGCAGGAAGCCTTCCTTGTCGGCATCGAGGATGCCGACGAGCGCGACCTCGGGCAGGTCGAGGCCCTCGCGCAGCAGGTTGACGCCCACGAGCACGTCGAAGGAGCCGGCGCGCAGGCGCCGCAGGATCTCGACGCGTTCGATCGCGTCGATGTCGGAGTGCAGGTACTCGACCTTCAGCCCGCTGTCCCGCATGAAGTTGGCGAGGTCCTCGGACATCCGCTTCGTGAGCGTGGTGACCAGGGTGCGGTAACCGCGCGCGGCGACGGCCTTGGCCTCGCCGATGATGTCCTCCACCTGGCCGGCGATGGGGCGGACTTCCATGACCGGGTCGAGGAGGCCCGTCGGGCGGATGACCTGCTCGGCGATGACGGCCGAGACCTTGTACTCGTGGGGCGCCGGGGTGGCGGAGACGTAGACCGCCTGCGCGACCAGCTGGTCGAACTCCTCGGGGCGCAGGGGACGGTTCTCGAGCGCCGACGGCAGGCGGAAGCCGAACTCGACCAGGCGCTCCTTGCGGGCGCGGTCCCCGTGGTACATCCCGCCGATCTGCGAGACCGAGACGTGGCTCTCGTCGATGAAGACCAGCTTGTCCTCCGGGAAGAAGTCCAGGAGGCAATGGGGGCGCTCGCCGGGCCGGCGGCTGGACATGTGCATCGAGTAGTTCTCGATGCCCGGGCAGAAGCCCGTCTCGCGGAGCATCTCGAGGTCGTGCTCGACGCGCATCCGGAGCCGCTGCGCCTCCACGAGGCGGTTCGTCCGCTCGAAGTGGCCGACGCGTTCCTCGAGCTCCGCGCGGATGGCCGCGGTGGCGGCCTTCACGCGGCCCGGGGCCATCACGTACTGGTTCGCCGGGTAGAGGTCGAACTTCTGGAGGGACTTGCCCGGCTTCACGCTGACGGGGTCCAGCTCGCGGATGGCCTCGAGCGTGTCGCCCCAGAATTCCAGGCGCACGGCGGATTCCATGTAGGCCGGCCAGACGTCGATGGTCTCGCCCCGGGCGCGGAAGTTGCAGCGTTCCAGGATGGCGTCGTTGCGGGTGTACTGGTTGGCCACCAGCTTGGCCAGCAGCTCGTCGCGGCGCAGCGTCATGCCCGCCTTGAGGGCGATCATCGCGGCCAGGAAGTCCTCGGGGGAGCCGAGGCCGTAGATGCAGGAGACCGAGGCGATCACCACGACGTCGCGGCGGGCGAGCAGGGCGCTGCTGGCGCTGATGCGCAGGCGCTCGATGTCCTCGTTGATGGCGGAGTCCTTCTCGATGAACGTGTCCGTCGCCGGCACGTAGGCCTCGGGCTGGTAGTAGTCGTAGTAGCTGACGAAGTACTCGACGGCGTTCTCGGGGAAGAAGTTCCTGAACTCCGAGTACAGCTGCGCGGCCAGCGTCTTGTTGTGCGAGATGATCAGGGCGGGGCGCTGCTGCTGCGCGATCAGGTTCGCCATCGTGAACGTCTTGCCCGAACCCGTGACCCCGAGGAGCGTCTGGCGGCCGTGGCCGGCCCGCAGGGAGGCGTCGAGCGCGGCGATCGCGGCCGGCTGGTCGCCCATCGGGCGGTAGTCCGATTTCAGCCGGAATTCCATCTCAGCCCAGCCGCCCGCGGGCGAGCCACCGCGGGTCGACTTCGGAGAGGTCCGCCACGATCCGATGGGCGCCGACCGGCGCCAGCTGCTCCCGGGTGTTCGTCGTCGCGAGCGCGATGGTGATGAAGCCCCCGGCCAGGCCGGCCTGGAGCCCCGAGAAGGAATCCTCGAAGACGAAGGAGGCCGCCGGCTCCCCGCCGCCGAGGGCGCAGGCCTTGAGGAAGACCTCGGGGTCGGGCTTGCCCCGGGTGACGTCCTCGCTGGCGACCGCGCCGGCGAAGAAATGGCCGATGCCGAAGAGCTCGAAGGAGAGGGCGAGGTTCTCCTTGTGGGTGGAGGTCCCGATGACGCAGGGGATGCCGAGGTCCCGGAGCGCCCCGCAGAGCTCGCGGACGCCGGGCAGCAGGCGGACGTGCCCGGTGCGGGCGATGTCGCGGTAGAGGGCTTCCTTGCGGTTCGACAGGCGCTTCACCTCCGCCGGCTCGCGCGTCCAGCCGAGGATGTCGGGGATGATCAGTTCGTTGCGCTTGCCGAAGCCGCGCTTGAAGTGGTCGGCCGGCAGGGGGCGGCCCTCCTCCTTGGCCAGGGCCTCCCAGGAGCGTTCATGGGCCACGGAAGAGTCGATGACGACCCCGTCCCAATCGAAGACGGCGACGGTGCGGCCCATCTTAGTGCTTATCCCAGGCGAGGGTGACCTTGACCGGGCGATGCTCCCACACGTTGAGCGGCTCGAACATCTGGCCCGGGGCCAGGATCCCGTTCGGGTCGAGGGCCCGCTTCACCGCCCGCATCGCGCCGATCTCGGCCGGGGTGTGCTGGAGGGAGAGGAAGGGGGACTTCGCGATGCCGATCCCGTGCTCGCCGGTGATGGCGCCGCCCAGCTCGACGACCTTGGTCATCACCTCGTGGATGGCCTTCTCGGCCTTGCGGCAGTGCTCGGGGTTGTCCCGGTCGTACATGATGTGCACGTGGAAGTTGCCGTCCGCCGCGTGCCCGAAGGTCGGCGTGGCCAGGCCCACGCGGTCGCGGACCTCGCGGGTGTAGCGGATGAGCGCCACGTAGCTGCGGAAGGGGACGACGATGTCCTCGTTGAGCTTGGCGTTGCCGAGCGCGTACATCGCCTGCGAGCAGGTGCGGCGGATGTCCCAGAGCGCCTCGGCCTCGGCCTCGACGTCGGTCTCGCGGAAGGCCGCGGCGTGGCGGCCGATCCAGGCGCGCACCTTGACGGCGTCCTCCGCCAGCGCGGCGGGGTGGCCGTCGATCTCCACCAGCAGCAGGGCGTGCGTGGCCTCGACGCCGTGCAGCTCGGCCGTGGAGAACACGCGGCTCCCGCGGCGCTTCTCGGCGGCCTCGACGGTCTGCGTGTCGAGGAACTCGAAGACCGACGGGTTGACGCGCAGGCCCATCAGCTCGGCGGCGGCCTCGAGCGCGCCTTCGTCGGTGCGGCAGGCGAGCAGGAAGGTGCGGCGCGCGGCGGGCTTGTTGACCAGCTTGAGGGTGGCCCGGGTGATCACGCCGAGGGTCCCTTCGGAGCCGATCCAGAGGTCGCGGAGGTTGAGGCCGCTGACGAACTTGCGGAGCGGGGCGGCCCAGCGGACCTTCTCGCCGGTCGGCAGGAAGCCCTCGAGGGCGTAGACGTGGTCGCGGACCACGCCGTACTTCGCCGCCCGCAGGCCGCCGGCGTTGGTCGCGATGTTGCCGCCGATGCTGCAGTACTTCAGCGAGGAGGGGTCGGGCGGGAAGAAGAGCCCGTGCGGGGCCGCGAGCTCGTTGATGCGCGCGGTGATGGCGCCCGGCTGGACCGTCGCCATGGCCGAGATCGGGTCGATCTCGATCCGGTCCCAGTGGTCGAGGTGGAGCACCCAGCCGCCGCGGATCGGGGAGCTGGCGCCGGTGTTGCCGGTGCCGCGGCCGCGGACCGTGACGGGCACCCGGTGCTCATTGGCGAGCTTCAGGACCACGCCGATGTCGTCCTCGACGTCGGGGCGGATGACGGCCTCGGGCATGAACGACAGCCGCATGTTGTCGAAGGACGCCGCGAAGCACGTCGCCTCGTCGGTCTTCACGCGCTCCGGGCCGAGCCGGGCGAGCAGGGCCTGGGTGGCCGCGGGATGGGTCTGCACGGGAGTGGTCACGCCCCCCATCAAGCACGCTTAGGCCAGTTCGGCAAGCCACGCGGTGGCTTCGGCGTCGGACGGCATGCGCCAATCGCCGCGGGGCGACAGGGCCACCGAGCCGACCTTGGGGCCGTCGGGCATGGCCGAGCGCTTGTACTGCTGGCTGAAGAAACGGGTCAGGAACTGGCGCAGCCAATGGCGCAGCTCGGTCTGGTCGTACTTGCCCGCGAACGCGAGTTCGGCGAGCCAGAGCACCTTGGCCGGGCGGAAGCCGCTGCGGACCACGTGGTAGAGGAAGAAGTCGTGGAGCTCGTAGGGACCGACGATCATCTCGGTCTGCTGGGCGATCGAACCATCCTCGCCCGGGGGCAGCAGTTCGGGGCTGACCGGCGTGGCGACGATGTCCTCCAGCAGCGCCCGCTCGGGGCCGACGTGGCGGACGTGCGCGGCCCAGGCGACCAGGTGCTTCACGAGCGTCTTGGGCACGCCGATGTTCACGTGGTACATCGACATGTGGTCCGCGTTGAAGGTGCACCAGCCGAGGGCGGCCTCGGAGAGGTCGCCGGTGCCGACCACGAAGCCGTGGGCCTGGTTGGCCACGTCCATCAGGATCTGCGTGCGCTCCCGGGCCTGCGCGTTCTCGAAGGTCACGTCATGCCGGCCGACCGGGTGGTGGATGTCCCGCAGGTGCTGCTCCACGGCCGGACCGATCGGGATCTCCCGCGCGGTGATGCCGAGGGTCTCCATCAGCTTCATCGCGTTGAGGCGCGTGCGGGCGGTGGTGCCGGGACCGGGCATGGTCACGCCGATGATGCCCTTGCGGTCGAGCCCCAGGCGGCCGAAGGCCTCCAGGAGTACGAGCAGCGCGAGGGTCGAGTCGAGGCCGCCCGAGACGCCGATCACGACGTGCTTCGAGCCGGTGTGGCGGAGGCGGCGGGCCAGCCCGGTGGACTGGATCGCGAAGATCTCGTGGCAGTTCTCGTCGCGGCGCTGGGGATCCGCCGGCACGAAGGGGTGCTGGCTGAAGCGGCGGCGCAGCTTGGGCGTCACGCCCGTCGGATGGCCGAGCTCGAAGCCGATCACCCGGGCGGCGAGCGGGGCGGGGGCGCCGAAGAAGGTGCTGTTGCGGCGGCGCTCGGCGGCGAGCTTGTCCACGTCGATCTGCGAGACCACCAGGGAGAGGTCGAAGCGGAAGCGCTCCGATTCGCCCAGCACGACGCCGTTCTCGGCGATCAGGCCGTGGCCGCTGTAGACGATGTCGGTGCTCGATTCGCCGGCCCCGGCGGCGGCGTAGACGTAGGCGGCGAGGCAGCGGGCGGACTGGCCCTTGACGAGTTCGCGGCGGTAGGCGGCCTTGGTCAGCAGCTCGTCGCTCGCGGAAAGGTTGCAGAGCAGGGTGGCGCCGGCGAGGGCGAGGGCGCCGCTCGGGGGCTCCACCGCCCAGAGGTCCTCGCAGAGCTCGACCCCGACCACGCAGTCGGGCAGGTCGTGGGCGCGGAAGAGGAGGTCGGTGCCGAAGGGGACCTTCTGCCCGAGCAAGTCGACCTCCCGGACCGGGGCGACCCGGGCCGAGGCGAACCAGCGCTGCTCGTAGAACTCCCCGGTGTTGGGTAGGTGGGTCTTCGGCACGACGCCGAGAACCTTGCCGCGCGAAAGGAAGACCCCGACGTTGAAGAGGCGGCCGGACACTTCGAGCGGCAGCCCGACCAAGGCGGAGAGGCCGAGCCGGCCGGTGGTCTCGGCAACTTGGGCCAAAGCCTTGAGCGCGCCCACCAGGAGGGTGCGCTGGCCGAAGAGATCCCCGCAACTGTAGCCGGTCAGGCAGAGCTCGGGCAGAACCACCAGCTCGACGCCTTCCTGGGCGGCCTTTTCGAGGGCCTGGCTGACCAGCTGGGCGTTCGCCGCGGGGTCGCCTAGCCGCAGGGCGGGGGAGGCCGCCGCGACGGCTACAAAACCGTTCTGGTGAATGCGGTTGGGCATTTAAAGGCTCGGTAACAATCATGTTCACCGTTGACCCGAGGGGTGGCAACCCGAAAGGTCTCCCACCCCCGCCTTGGGGGGTCTTATGTCCACCCAGCCGCTGAAGGAAGTCAGGGTTTTCTCGCCCGCCACCGTCGCCAACGTCGCCTGCGGCTTCGATGTCCTGGGCTTTTGCATCGATGCCCCCGGCGACGAGATCGTGGCCCGTTTCTCCAGTCAGCCTGGCCTGCGGATCGCCAAGATCACCGGCGACGGCGGTCGCTTGCCGCTGGACGCCAAACTGAACACCGCCGGAGTCTCCGCCCAAGCACTGTTGCGCCACCTCGGCAAGGCCGACCTCGGGGTCGAGATGGAGATCCACAAGAAGATGCCGTTCGGCAGCGGTCTCGGCTCCAGCGCCGCCAGCGCGGTCGGCGGGGCCTTCGTCGTGAACGAACTCCTCGGCGCGCCGCTGACCCGCCGCCAATTGCTGCCCTTCGTCGTCGCCGGCGAGGCCGCCGCGGATGGCGCCTGGCATGCCGACAACGTCGCGCCCTGCCTGCTGGGCGGCATCACGCTCATCCGCTCCAACGCCGAGCTCGACGTCATGAACGTCCCGATCCCGGAGAACCTCTGGGCCGCCGTCGTGCATCCCGACATCGTCGTCCTCACCAAGGTGGCCCGCGAGATCATGCCGCGCCACATCCAGCTCGAGACCTCGACCCAGCAGAGCGGCAACCTCGGCGGCCTCCTTTGCGGCTTCTTCCAGTCCGACTACGCCCTCATCGGCCGTTCGCTGCACGACCTCATCGCCGAGCCGCACCGCCAACGCCTGATCCCCGAGTTCTACCGCGCCAAGCGGGCCGCGCTCGCCGCCGGCGCCCTCGGCTTCTCCATCTCCGGCGCCGGCCCCAGCGTCTTCGCGCTCTGCGAGGGCGAGGCGGTCGCGCGCCGCGCCGCCGCCGCCGTGGCCGAGGTCTTCGCCTCCGTGCCGATCCTGGCGACGCCGTACGTCTCCCGCATCAACCCGAAGGGCGTCCATGTCATCGCGCGGTCCTAAGCTCGAATTCGTCGCCACCGCCGATGCCTCCTGCCGGGGCGGCCTGCGCGAGGTGCTCCTGTCGCCGATGCCGGCCAAGGGCGGGCTCTGGGTCCCGACCACGATCCCGCGGCTGCCGGAGGACTTCCTGGCGGCGCACCGCGGCACCGATTACGCGACCCTGGCCGAGGCCGTCATGGCCCCGTATTTCGCCGACGAACTCGGCGCCGACGTCCTGCGTACGGTGTGCCGCGAGGCCTTCGATTTCCCGGTGCCCCTGACCTACGCGGGCGACCCCGCCGGCCGGATCGGCGTGCTGGAGCTGTTCCATGGGCCGTCCGCGGCCTTCAAGGACTTCGCGGTGCGCACCTTGGTGCGGGTCACCGCCCGCGTCCTGGCCGACGACTTCCCGCAGCTGACCGTGCTCGCCGCGACCTCGGGCGATACCGGCGCCGCCGTCACCGAGGCCTGCGCCGGCGTCCCCGGCGTGCGCGCGGTGGTGCTCTACCCGCGGGTGGGCGTCAGCGCCGTGCAGGAATCCCAGATCGCCCGCGCCCGGCCCGGCGTCGTCGCCCTTTCGGTCGACGGCACCTTCGACGATTGCCAGGCCCTCGTGAAGCGCGCCTTGGCCGACGCCGCCCTGCAGGGGCGCCGCCCGCTCCTGACCGCCAACTCGATCAACCCGGTGCGGCTCATCGCGCAGGTGCCCTTCGCCTACCACGTGCGTCGGCTGATCGCCGCGGGCGCCAAGGTCGGCATCGTCGTCCCCTCGGGCAACCTCGGCAACGTCGGCGCGGTCCAACTGGCCCGCCGCATGGGACTGCCCATCGAGGCGCTGGTCGCCGCGACCAACGTCAACTCGCCCCTGCCCGAGCTCTTCGCCACGGGCGCGTACCGTCCGCGCCGCGCCCAGCCCACCGCCTCCAACGCGATGGACATCGGCGCGCCGAACAACCTCGACCGCCTGCTGGCCTGGCGCGAAGGCGGCCCGGCCGTCGAAGCCGTCACGGTCGACGACGCCACGACACTCGACACCATGCGCCGCGTCCGCGCCGCCACCGGCTACGTCCTGTGCCCGCACAGCGCGGTCGGCTGGAAGGCCGCCGAGGACCTGCGGGCCCGCCGCCCCGACCTCGATCAGGTCGTCGTCTTCGGCACGGCCCACCCGGCCAAGTTCCCGGACGTCCTGGAGCAGGCCTTCGGCGACGCCCAGGCGTCGGTGTTCCCCTTCGCCCTGCCTCCGCCCGCGCCGCTCAAGGTCGGGAACGACTTCGAGGCCGTGCGCGCCGTGCTGGAGTCCGAGGCGGGCTTCCGCTGAGCCGCGGTCACTTCTTCTCCGTCGCGGCGGCCGCGGGCTTCGCGTCCCGCGGCTGCTCGACGACGATGATGCAGCCGGAGAGCAGCAGGCACGCGAGGGTCAGGAGCAGGACGGTCTTCATGGCCTTACCTTGGCGAGGGACGAACCGTTTGGCAAATCCGCAAAAAACAAGGCCGCCTGACGGCGGCCTCGGGCGGGGCGGTGGGGTCGCTTATTCCGGCTCCGCGACCGCGAAGGTCACGTTGTTGATGTCCGCGCGGGCGAGGACATCGAGCACGTTGATCACGCGCTCGTAGCGGGCGGCCTCCTCGGCCTGCACGGTGATGAGCAACTTGGTCTTGGACTGCACGGCGGCCTGCTTGAGCTTGGTCATCTCGTTGAACAGCGCGTCGAGGGTCTTGTCCTGCGGGGTGCCGACCGGGTCTTCGTTGATGGTCACCTGGCCGTTCTCGGCGACGCCGATGGTGATCTCGTCCGGGATCTCGGTCTCCTTGGCGGTCTCGGCGTTGCCGGGAAGGGTGGTCTTGAGCTCATGCTCCACCTTCACGGCGCCGGCCATGACCATGAAGAAGAGCATGATGACGAACACCACGTCGATCATCGGGGCGATCTGGAAGCCGGCGTCGGCCGGGGTCTCCTGGGGGGCGCGTTTCATGGCTTATTCTTCGCGGTTGAGGCCCGAGAAGGCGATGTTGTCGATGCCGGCCTCGCCACCCCACTCGAGGGCCTTGGAGATGTACTTGGCGTGGCAATCCTTGTCGGCGCGGATGAGCAGGCGGTACTTCTCGTTGGTGCCCTTGCGGGCGGCGAGTTCCTTGGCGATGCCGTCCTTGTCGTTCGGGTCGAGCTCGCGGTCGTCCAGCTTGTACTTGGCTTGGCCGGTCGTCTTGTCCCAGGAGATGTTGATCAGGCCGGCCGCGGCCTTGTCGTCGCGCTTCACGCCATGGGCGGCCACGGGGAGGGCGATGTTCTTGTCGACCTTGAGCACCTGCGAGGAGGTGATCGACATGAAGAAGATCAGCAGCACCAGGAGCACGTCGATCATCGGCGCGACCTGGAATTCCGGTTCGCCGTCTCCGCCTCCGCCTCCGCCTGCCATGGTTGTGCTGGGGTGGGGTTAGGGGTGGCTCAGGCCTTGACCTCGGAGGAGGCCGGCTCGGTGTTCCACACGGGCTTGGCCGCGTAGAGCTCGTCGCCGCCGACGTTCTTGCCTTCGATCTCTGCGTAGGGGA
>JBIISU010000179.1:0-3341 GCA_044340815.1 Opitutales bacterium
GAGGCCCTTGAGTTCGTCCTCCTGGCCGATGTCGGCGCAGAAGGCGATCATCTCGGCGTGGTGCTTGTCCTTGATCCAGGAAAGGAGGACGGAGGTGTCGAGGCCGCCGGAGTAGGCCAGGACGATTTTCTTCTGCTTGCTCATGTTAGTGGTATGGGAAAATCAGCCGCGGTGCGCGGCGAGGTGCGCGAGGATGGCCTTCTGCACGTGCAGACGGTTCTCGGCTTGGTCGAAGATGATGCTCTGCTTGCCCTCGAGCACTTCGGCGGAGACTTCCTCGCCGGGGTGGGCCGGCAGGCAGTGCATGAAGTAGGCGGAGGGCTTGGCCAGGGACAGCAGCTTCGCGTTGACCTGGTAAGGCTGCATGAGCTTCAGGCGTTCGGCCTTCTCGGCCTCCATGCCCATGCTCACCCAGACGTCGGTGTAGACCATGTCGGCGCCCTTGACGGCGGCGGCGGGGTCGGTCGAGAACGTGAAGGTCTCCGGCAGGCCGTCCTTCCTGAGCTGGGCGCGGATCTCGGCGCCGGGCTCATAGCCGGCGGGACCGGCGAGCGCGACCTCGACGCCCAGGGCGGCGCCGCCGAGCACGAACGAGTTGGCCATGTTGCAGGCGGTGTCGCCGAGGAAGGCGACCTTCTTGCCCTTCAGCGAGGCGGCATACTGCTCCGGACGGCCGGGCGCGTAGCGTTCGGCGAGCGTGAACATGTCCGTCAGGAACTGGCAGGGATGCAGGAAGTCGGACAGCGCGTTGACGATGGGCATCGTGCCGCGCTGGGCGAACTCCTCGAGCAGGCTGTGCTCGTGGCAGCGGATCACCATGCCGTGCAGGTAGCGGGACAGGACGCGCGCGGTGTCCGCGACGGTCTCGCCGCGCGAGAGCTGGAGGTCGTCGGCGTTGAGCATCACCGGCAGGCCGCCGAGCTCATGGACGCCGACCTGGAAGGAGACGCGCGTGCGGGTGCTCTTCTTGAAGAACATCAGGCCCCAGGACTGGTGGGCGAGGGCGGCGCCGGCGGCGCGGCCGCGACCGGCCTTGAGGGCCGCGGCGGCGGCGAAGACCTGGGCCATCTCGGCCGGGCTCAGGTCGGTCTCCTTCAGGAAATGACGCATCGCGGAAAGCGTTGGAACATACCCCTCCCTGCCCGTTTGGACAGAGGAAAATAAGGGGGCAAACCGACTCAGGCGGCCTTCCAACCGCCTAAGACCTGACGCAGGATCGCCACCGACTCGGCCAGCTCCTCGACGGAGGCGTTGAGTGGAGGCAGCAGGCGCACGGCCACGCCGCCGGCCGGCGCGGTCAGGATGCCGGCCTCGCGGAGGGCGGCGACGACCGGCAGCGGATCGACGTGCAGGATGACGCCGACCATGTAGCCGGCGCCGCGCACTTCCTTCACGAGGTCGGGGCGGAGGGCGACGAGTTCGCGCAGCGCGGCATGCCAGGCGACGGAGCGCTCGGCGACCTTCGCCACGAGCTGCTCGGCTTCCAGGATCTCGAGCACGGCCAGCCCGGCGGTGGCCGCGAGGGGCCCGCCGCCGAAGGTCGTCCCGTGCGAACCGGCCTGAAAGAGGTCGTCGTGGGGCGGCGCCATCCAGATCGCGCCGATCGGGAAGCCGCCGCCGAGGCCCTTGGCCATGGCGATCGCGTCGGGCTTCACGCCCGCATGCTCGAAGGCGAAGAACTTGCCGGTGCGGCCGATGCCGCACTGGATCTCGTCGATCATGAACAGGACGTTGCGCGCGCGGCAGAGCTGCTCGACGCCGCGCAGGAACTCGGGGGTGGCCGGGTTGACGCCGCCTTCGCCCTGGATCGATTCGATCAGGACGGCGGCGGTGGTCCGGGCGTCGATGGCCTTGTCCCAGGCGGCGAGGTCGTTGAGCGGCGCGGCGGTGAAGCCGGACAGCAGCGGGCGGAAGCCCTTCTGGATCTTCTCCTGCGGCGTGGCGGACATGCCGCCGAAGGTGCGGCCATGGAAGGCCTTCTCGGCGACGACGACCCCGATGCAGGCGCCCTCGGCGCCGGCCTTGCGCTGGCCGTGGAGGCGGGCGAGCTTCAGCAGGCCTTCGTTGGCCTCGGCGCCGCTGTTGCAGAAGATGACCCGGCCGGGGCCGCAGCGGCGGGCGAGCGCCTGGGCGAGCTCGCCCTGCGGTTCGTTGCGGTAGAGGTTGCTGACGTGGACGAGCTTGCCGGCCTGCGCGGTGACGCGCCGCACCCAATGCGGGTGGGCGTGGCCGACGGCGTTGACGGCGATGCCCGAGGCGAAATCGAGGTAGCGCTTGCCGGCGGCGTCCCAGACGAGGGTCCCCTGCCCCTTCACGAGCGTGATGGGCGGGGCGCCGTAGTTATGGGCGACGTTGGCCGCGTAGTTCGCGGCGGCGGAGTCTGGGGTCGGGCCGCTCATCAACCGTGGACGATCTCGGTGCCGATGCCCTTGTCGGTGAAGACCTCGAGCAGGAGCGCGTGCGGCACGCGGCCGTCGATGAAGTGAACGCGGCGGACGCCTTCCTTCAGGGCCTTCACGGCGCTGTCGACCTTGGGGATCATCCCGCCCGCGATGACTCCCTTGCGCTTGAGCTCGTCGACCTCGCCGACCTTGAGCGTGGCGATGAGCGAGGCCGGGTCCTTCGGGTCGGCCAGCAGGCCGGGGACGTCGCTCATGAAGATCAGGCGGCGGGCCCGGAGGGAATGCGCGACCGCGGCGGCGGCCACGTCGGCGTTCGTGTTGTAGGCTTGGTCGTCGGCGTCGAGCGCGATGGGCGAGACCACCGGCAGGTGGCCGTCGGCCAGGGCCTTCTTGATCAGCTTCGTCTTCACGAACTTGATGTCGCCGACGAAGCCGAGGTCGACGGGGGCGCCCTTCTCGTCCGCGCCGTAGAGCTTCTCGCAGAGGTTGACGTGGTTGCCGGGCATGCCCAGCGGGTTGGCGCCGCGGGCGCGCAGGGAGTCGCAGATCTGGCCGTTGATCTCGCCGTTGAGGGTCTCCTCGACGATCTTGACCGTGGCGGCGTCGGTGACGCGCATGCCGCCGCGGAACTCGGACTTGAGGCCGGCCTTGTCCATGGCGCGGGTGATGGCCTTGCCGCCGCCGTGGACGACGACGACCTGGATGCCGACGGCGGCGAGGAAGGCGATGTCCGTGGCCACGCGGTCGCGGCCCTCGGGGTTCGGGTCGTCCATGAAGCTGCCGCCGTACTTCACCACGAAGGTGGAACCGCGGAACTTATGGATGTAGGGAAGCGCCTCGAGGAGGACCTCGGCTTTCTGCGCGGCGGGAGTGCTCATCGGTCGGAGCGGGAGTGTCGACAGGGTCGGCGGGCGAGACAAGGGGGAAAACCCGGGCTCA
>JBIISU010000014.1:0-11426 GCA_044340815.1 Opitutales bacterium
TGCAGCAAGGTGTCCACCAGCCCGAGGGACTGGGCCGCGGTCGCGTAGGCGGCGACGGACTTCGCGTCCAAGGTGGCGGGGTCGGCGTGCATCCCCGCCCCGGGCGTGAAGACGTTGGCCACGACGATGCCGACGACCAAGGCGAGCGTGGTGACGACCTCGAAGTAGAGCAAGGCGCGGAGGCCGACCTTCCCGGCGCGGCGGAGGTCGCCCATGCCGGCGAGGCCGACGACGACGGTGGCGAAGATGATCGGGCCGATGAGCATCTTGATGAGGGCGACGAAGGCATCGCCGAGGGGCTTGAGCTGTGCCCCGAGCCCGGGATGGAAGTAGCCGAGGAGGCCACCGAGCAGGATGCCCAGGAGGACCTGGACGTAGAGGGTGCGGAGCAGGCGCATGGCGGGGTACGCCCTTGATAGGCGCCCCTCGCCCACAGGCAACCGCCACTTCCGTTGACTCGGGCGGAACGAGGCGTCAAACCTCCCCACGTCGATGCGCCCCCTCTTCCCCGCCCTGCTCGCCGCCCTCCTCGCCACCGGTTGCTCCCTGCTCGACCCCGCGGAGACGGGGCCGAAGCCGGACCTGCACGAACAGAACGCGGTCTTCAGTTATGCGCTCCAGGAACTCCAGGACCGGGGCGAGTTCGCGGGCGCGGTGACCTTGGTCGTGGCGCCACGCGGCGCGATCGCCCTGGAGGCCTTCGGGCTGGCGGACCTCGCCAGCCAGCGCCCGATGCGGCGCGACTCGGTCTTCTGGATCGCGTCGATGACGAAGCCGATCACCGCGATGGGCGTGCTGATGCTCGTCGAGGAGGGCAAGCTCGGGCTCGACGACCCTGTCGCCAAATTCCTGCCCGCCTTCCGCGACCAGACGCTGGCGACGCCGTCCGGCCCCGCGAAGCCGCGCCGCGCCGTCACGGTCCGCGACCTACTGACGCACACGAGCGGACTCACCGGCGCCTCGCCGACCCCCGCCGGCCAGCCCGTCGACACCCTGGGCCTCGCCGCGATGACCGACTTCTACGGTCGCCAACCCCTCATCTCCGAACCGGGCGCGAAGTGGGCCTACAGCAACGCCGGCATCAACACCCTCGGACGGATCATCGAAGTCGTCAGCGGCGAGTCCTACGGCGATTTCGTGCAGCGGCGCTTCCTCGGGCCGCTCGGGATGGACAGCACTTCGTTCTGGCCGACGGCGGAGTTGGTCGGCCGGATGGCCACGCCCTACCGCAAGGACAAGGCCACGGGCGAACTCGTCGCCGCGGGCAACAGCCGCTTCGGCGAGCCGCTCGCGGACCGTCGCCGCACGGCCATCCCGGCGGGCGGCCTCTTCTCCACGGCCGAGGACCTGACCCAGCTCTACCAGATGATCCTGCTCGGCGGCGAACTGGATGGGCGACGCTACCTCAAGGCGGAGACGCTCCGGCTCATGGCGACGAACCAGCTGGGCGACCTCCCGAAGGTGAGCTTCGCCCCGGGCATGCACATGGGCCTGGGCTTCCACGTCGTCCACGCGCCCCAAGGCGTCACCGAGAGCCTCAGCGCCGGGACCTTCGGGCATGGCGGCGCCTACGGCACGCAGGCGTGGATCGATCCGGTGCGCCGCCGGGCCTACGTGCTGCTGATCCAGCGGACCGACCTGCCCAACTCCGACGGCAGCGAGATCCGCCGCCTCTTCCAACGGACCGCGGTGGAGCATTTCGCCCGCTGACGCCCGTTCGTCACCGAAAAGACACGCGTCGTCCACAACCTTCCGCCCTTCCCGGGGTCACACCTTAGACCAACATGAACCTCCTCTCCCACGTCCTCCGCCGACCGGTCACCCTGCTGGTCGCGGTCGGGGCGCTCGCGCTGGCCGCCCTGTTCGGCCTGGGCCGCATGGCCAAGGACGTCTTCCCGCCGCTCAACGTGCCGACGATCTACGTCGCGCAGCCCTTCGGCGGCATGGACGCCGCCCAGATGGAGGGCTTCCTCACTTTCTACTACGAATACCACTTCCTCTACATCACCGGCATCGAGCATGTCGAATCGCGCAACATCCAGGGGGCCGCCGTGATGAAGCTCCAATTCCACCCGGGGACGGACATGTCCCAGGCGATGAGCGAGACCATCGGTTACGTGAACCGCTCGCGCGCCATGATGCCCCCCGGCACCGTCCCGCCGTTCGTCATGCGCTTCGACGCGGGCAGCGTGCCGATCGGCCAGCTCGTCTTCGCGAGCGAGACCCGATCCGTGGCCCAACTCCAGGACGCGGCTCTGAACACCGTCCGCCCCCTCTTCGCGACCCTGCCCGGCGTCTCGGCTCCCCCGCCCTTCGGCGGCAGCGCCCGCACGATCCTGGTCAACCTGCACCCGGACCGCCTGCGCAGCACCGGCGTCACCCCGGAGGAAGTCGCCGCGGCGCTGGCCGGGGCGAACGCCATCCTCCCCGCCGGCAACCTCGTGCTCGGCGACCAGAACCTGCTCGTCCCGATCAACGCCACGGTGAAGAACATCAAGGACCTCGAGAACGTCCCCGTGCGTCCGGGCCAGCAACCCGCCGTGCTCATCCGCGACCTCGCCCAGGTCGTGGACGGCGCCGACGCCGTCACCAGCTACGCCCTCGTGGACGGCCGCCGCACCGTCTACATCCCCGTCACCAAGCGCGCGGACGCCTCCACCTTGGCCGTGGCCGGCCTGGTCAAGGCCAACCTCGGCGTCTTCCAGAACGCCGTCCCCGCGGACATCAAGGTGACCTATGAGATGGACCAGAGCCCCATCGTCGAGCGCGCCATCCACGACCTCTTCCTCGAAGCCGTGCTCGGCGCCGCGCTCACGGGCCTGATGGTCTTCCTTTTCCTGCGCGACGCCCGCAGCACCTTGGTGGTCGTGGTCAACATCCCCCTGGCCCTGCTCACCGCCCTGCTCGGCCTCTGGCTCTGCGGACAGACCATCAACCTGATGACCCTGGGCGGCCTCGCCCTGGCGGTCGGCATCCTCGTGGACGAAGCCACCGTGGCCATCGAGGCCATCCAGCAGGAGCGCGAGAAAGGCCGGCCCGTCGCCCGGGCCGTCCGGACGGCGATCGCCGCCACCGCCGGACCGCGGTTCCTCGCCATGGCGTGCGTCGTGGCGGTGTTCCTTCCGGCCCTCTTCATGGAAGGCCCCGCGCAGGCGCTCTTCCTGCCGCTCTCGCTCGCGGTCGGGTTCAGCATGTTCGCCTCCTATGCGCTTTCGTCGACCCTCCTGCCCGTCCTCGCGGTGTGGCTGCTCAAGGACGACGGCGTCCACGCCCCGGGCTTCTTCGCCGGCGTCAAGGCCCGCTACGAAGCGCTCCTCCGCGGCGTCCTCGCCCGCAAGGCCCTGGTCGTCGGCGGCGCCTTGGCGCTCGCCGCGCTCTTCGTCCTCGGCCTCGGCCCCCGGCTGGGCCGCGAGATCTTCCCGCCCGCCGCCAACGGTCAGCTCCAGGTGCGCCTGCGCGCCCCGGCGGGCACCAAGCTCGACCGCACGGAGCAGATCGCCCTGCGGGCGCTGGACGTCATCAAGGAGGAACTCGGCGCCGGCAACGTCGCCACCACCCTCGGACTCGTCGGCGTCCACGCCCCGAACTACCCCGTCAACCTCATCCACGCCTGGAACAGCGGCACCGACGAAGCCACGCTGCAGGTGCAGCTGAAGCCCGGCGCCCAGGTGGACCTCGAGTCGGCCAAGGAACGGCTGCGCGCCCGCCTCGGCGCGGCCCTGCCGGACGTGCGGCTCTCCTTCGAGCCGGCCGACATCGTCAGCCGCGTCATGAGCTTCGGCGCGCCCACGCCCATCGAGATCGCGGTCAGCGGTCCTTCGCTCGCGGACAACCGCGCGCACGCCGAGGCGATTCGGACCCAACTCGCCAAGCTCCCCGAGCTGCGCGACCTCCAGTTCGCCCAGACCATCGACACCCCGTCGCTCGAGGTGAACATCGACCGCGAGAAGGCCGGGCTCATGGGGGTCCGGCTCGCCGACGCCGCGCGCTCGGTCGTGGAGGCCACCGGCTCGAGCCGCTTCATCCTCGCGAACTATTGGGCCGACCCCAAGACCGGCGTCGCCTTCCAGGTGCAGGTGCAGGTCCCGCCCGCCCAGACCAGGAGCGCGGAGGACCTCCGCAACCTGCCCGTCGGCGCGACCGGCCAGCAACCGGTGCTGCTCCGCTCCATCGCGACGCTCAAGGAGAGCACGGCCGTCGCGCAGTTCGACCGCTACAACATGCAGCGCCTCGCGACCCTCACGGCCAACTACGCCGGGACGGACCTCGGCCACCTCTCTGCGCGGATCGACGAAGCCATCGCCGCGGCGGGCAAGCCGCCCGCCAAGGTCAAGGTCGACCAGCGCGGCCAGGTGCCGCCCCTGCGCGAACTGCTGAACGGGCTCGGCGCCGGCCTCGGCATCGCGCTCGTCATCGTCGCCCTCCTGCTGGCCGCCCACTTCCAGAGCGCCCGCCTGGCCGCCATCGTACTCGCCTCCCTTGCCGTCGTGCTGGCCGGCGTCGTCGCGGGCCTGCTCGCCACCGGCTCGACGCTGAACATCGAGAGCTTCATCGGCGCGATCATGGCCGTCGGCGTCGCCGTCGCGAACTCCATCCTCCTCCTCACCGCGGCCGAGGAAGCCCGGCGCGGAGGCGCCCCCGCGGAGGCCGCCGCGCTCACGGCCGGCGCCACCCGCCTGCGCGCGATCCTGATGACCTCGCTGGCCATGCTGGCGGGCATGATCCCCATGGCGCTCGGCTGGTCCGAAGCCGGCAGCCAGACGGCCCCGCTCGGCCGCGCGGTCATGGGCGGGCTCATCTTCGGCACATTCGCCACGCTCACCGTGGTCCCCGCCGCCTACGCCTGGGTCATGGGCGCCGCCGGCCGCGCCTCCCTCTCCGTCGACCCCGACGACCCCCAGAGCCCCCATTACCATCCAGACCATGCCGTCCCCTAAGCTCCTCGCGCTCTTCCTGGGCGCCCTCTCCCTGCAGGCCGCCGACCTGACCGTCACGCGGCTCAAGACCGGGGACATCACGCGCACGGTGCAATTGCTCGGCGAAGTGCGCCCGCGCCAGCAGGTGGCGCTCTACGCGAAGGTCGGCGGCTACGTGAAAACCCTCCGCGTGGACATCGGCGACCGCGTCGAAGCGGGCGACCTACTGGCGGAACTGGAGGTGCCCGAACTCGTCGCCGACGAAGCCCGTGCCCGCGCGGAACTCGCCTTGGCCGAGCTCGAGACGCGCCGTGCGCAGGAAGCCCATCGGCAGGCGCCCGACCTCGTCCCTCGCCAGAACGTCGACGCCGCCCTGGCCAAGCTCGCCGTGGCGAAGGCGCAGCAGGAACGCCACGCGACCTTGCTGCGCTTCGCGCAGATCCGCGCGCCCTTCGCCGGCGTGGTGAGCCGCCGCTCCGTGGACCTCGGAGCCTTCGTGCCCGCCGCCACCGGCGGCGGCAACGGACCCGCCGCGCTCTTCGTCCTCACCGACACCGCCACCGTCCGCGTGCAGGCCGCCCTGCCGGAAACGGAGACGGGCCTCGCGGCGACCGGCCAGCCGGTCGCGATCCTCGCCGAAGCGGCCGGACCCAAGCCCTTCGAAGGCCGCCTGACGCGCCTCAGCGGCGTCCTTGAAAACCCCAGCAAGACGATGCTCATCGAGACGGAACTGGCGAACCCCACAGGTGCCCTGAAACCGGGGATGTACGCCCAGGTCCGCCTCGGCATCGAAACCCATCGCGGCGTCCGCCTCTTGCCGCTGACGGCCGTCGTCATGGAGAAGGCCGTCGCCACCGCGTACGTGCACGAAGCCGGCAAGGCGCGCCGGCGCGTGCTCAAGGCGGGCTTCAACGACGGGACCCACCTCGAGGTCATCGACGGCCTCAAGCCCGAGGAGGATGTCCTGATTCCGCAGGGCGCCACCCTCGCCGACGGCCAACCCGTGAACGTGGTCCGATGAGCAACCCCCTGCGCACCCTTCTCTTCCTCGGCGCGGCCGGCCTCGCCGCCCAGGATGCCCCGCGCGCCGAGGTCGTCGACCTGCCGACCGTCCTCAAGTTGGCGGGCGCCCAAGCGATCGAAGTCCAGCTGGCGGAGGCCCGCCTCAGCGAGGCCCGGGCGAATTCCGACGGCGCCGACTGGGCGCTGTTTCCGACGATTTCGCCGGGCATCGGCTACCGCAAGCACTCCGGCCAACTGCAGGACATCGTCGGCCAGGTGAGCGACATCACCAAGGAGTCCGTGACCGCGGGCGCCACCCTCTCGCTCTCCCTGGAATTGGGCGAAGCCGTCTACCGCCGCCTCGCGGCCCGGCAAACCGAGCGGGCGGCCGAACACCAGCTCGAAGCCCAGCGCCGCCAGTCCGTGGCGCTCGCGGCCGTCGCCTACTTCGACCTCGCGCGCTCCACCCAGGCCGCCAGCCTCCTCACCGACGCGGTCCGTACGGCGCGCGGCTACCGCGAGCAGCTCGCGCAGGGCGTCGCCGCCGGGCTCACCTTCAAGGGGGACGAACTCCGCGCCGCCGGCCACGTCAGCCGCTTCGAGTTGCGCCTGCGCCAGGCGCTCGAGCAACAGCGGCAGGACGCGGCCCGCCTCGCCCACGCCCTGCGGCTCGACATCGCGGTCGCGCTGCAGCCCGCGCCCGAACCCACGCGCCCGCTCCAGTTGACGGGTCCCGCCGAAAAACTCGACGACCAAGTGCGCCTGGCGCTCAACCGTCGCCCGGAACTGCAGGCCGCGGGCGCCCTCCGCGAGGCCGCCGCCAGCCGCGGCGACGCCGCCACCTACGCTCCCCTCTACCCGACCCTCGGCGCGCAGGTCTTCGCGGGCGGCTTGGGCGGCAGCGCGAGTTCCGCGCGGCGGGATTTCGACAACAGCACCGACACCTTCGTCACGCTTTCGTGGAAGATCGGGGCCGGCGGGCTGTTCGACGGCTCCCGGGTCGACGGCGCACGCGCCCGCCAACGCCAGACGGACCTGGAAGCGACCCGCGTACGCGAGGAGATCGTCCGCCAGGTCGTGGATGCCCAGGCGGGGGTGACGTTCGCCGCCCAGCGACTCGAGATCGCCGCCGAGGCCGTCCGCCTGGCCGAGACCGCCCATCGCCTGACCCTGTCGCGCAAGGACCTCGCCGTCGGCGCCGTACTTGAGACGCTGCTCACCCAACAGGACCTGATCCAGGCGCGACTCGACCAGGTCGAGACCATCGCCGAGTGGAACAAGGCACAGTACCGTCTGCGGTTCGCCACCGGGGAGTAGCCATCCCTCGGAGCGCCGCAACCTCCGCCGCCGCGCGGGGTTTACCCCTGCGTACCCCATGAAGTCCGTCCTCCTCCCCGCGGCCGCCTGGCTCCTCGCCTCGGTCCTCCTCGCCGCCGAGACGAAACCGCTCAACGTCCTGTTCATCGCCGTCGACGATCTCCGGCCCGAAGCGAACGCCTCCGGGAGCGCGCTCATCAAGACGCCGAACCTGGACCGCATCGCGGCCCGCGGCACGACCTTCGACCGGGCCTACTGCCAGCAGGCCGTCTGCAGCCCTTCGCGCTCCTCGCTCATGACCGGCCGCCGGCCCGACGCCACCCGGGTCTGGGACTTGGAGACGCATTTCCGGACCGCCCTGCCCGACGCCGTGACGATCGCCCAGCATTTCAAGAACCAGGGCTACCATAGCCAAGGGATGGGCAAGATCTTCCATGGCGGGTTCGACGATGCGCCCAGCTGGTCGGTGCCTTGGCAAACGCCGAAGGCCCAGCCCTATGGTTCAGCCGAGGCCATGAAGCTGCAGTCGACGAACGTGGACCAGAAAGGGCGCGGACGCGGCCCCGCCTACGAATCGGCCGACGTCGCGGACGACACCTTCGTCGATGGCAAGACCGCCCGGCTCGCCGCCCGGACCTTGGCCGACCTGAAGAAACAAGGTAAGCCATTCTTCCTGGCGGTCGGCATGGCCCGACCGCACCTTCCGTTCGTCGCCCCGAAGAAGTACTGGGATCTGTACGACCCGGCCAAAATCTACGTCCCGGAATTCCGGAAACTTCCGGCGGGCGCGCCCAAATTCGTCGGCCATACCAACGGTGAACTCGGCAGTTATGCGGGCATGCCCAAGAACGGGGTCGTCGACGAAGCCACCGCCCGCACCCTACGCCACGGCTACTACGCCGCCATCAGCTACATGGACGCCCAGGTCGGACTCCTCCTGGACGCGCTCGAAAAGGAAGGTTTGGCCGAGAACACCGTCGTCGTCCTCTGGGGCGACCACGGGTGGCAATTGGGCGAGCACGGGCTCTGGCACAAGCACACGAACTTCGAGGTCGCCGTGCGGGCGCCGCTCCTGATCAGCGTGCCGGGACAGAAGGCCGCCGGACGCCGCAGCGCGTCGCTCGCGGAGTTCATCGACCTCTACCCCACGCTGGCCGACGTCTGCGGCCTGCCCATCCCCAAGGAACTCGAAGGCGTGAGCCTGCGGCCCGTGCTCGACGACCCGGCGGCGAAGGTCCGGCCCGTGGCCATCAGCCAGTACCCGCGCAACGACGCCGGCCAATCGCTCATGGGCTACAGCATCCGCGACGACCGCTGGCGCCTGACCCTCTGGCGCGACCGGGCGGACAACTCCATCCACGCCACGGAACTCTACGACGAAGTCGGCGACCCGCACGAAACCGCGAACGTCGCGGCCAAACCCGAGCACGCCGAGGTCGTGGCCCGCTTGACCAAGTTCCTCCCCGCCCCGATCGCGCCGGCCAAGGCCGGAACTAGCCCAGCGGAAGGCAAGAAAGCCAAGGGCGCGCCCGGCGCGGCGAAGGGTGACCCGAAGGCGGGCACCCGCGACCGCGGCGCGATGTTCGAGGCCCGCGACACCGACAAGGACGGCAAGCTCACCAAGGAGGAGTTCATGACTCGCCAACCCGACCCGGCGCAGGCCGCCCAAAACTTCACGCAGTTCGACAAGGACAAGAGCGGCGACCTGACCAAGGACGAGTTCGTCAAGCTGGGCAGGTGACGGCCCCTTGACCTCCGCCCGAACCCACCCCACCTTGCCCGCATGCAAGGCCTCCTGCTCGTCCTGTTCGCCTTCCGCCTCGTCTTCCTGCTGGGGGCCGCCGGCCTGTGCGTCTATGGCTTCATCGCCGCCGGGGAACCGGGCGTACCGGGCCTGTGGCGGGTAGCCTACGCGGCCGGCTTCGTCCTCACCTCGGGGATGATCTGGGCGCTTTGGCGTTCGTTCCGGGCCCTGCGCAAAGGCTGACCCATGCGGCCCACGGCTCTCCTGCTGGCGGTCGGCGCCGCGCTGCTCGGGACCGAGACCGCCACCGTCGTCGTCGAAGTCGGGCGACCCGGCGCCCGCCTGCCCGCGGACTTCGTTGGCCTCAGCTATGAGAAGAACGCGCTCGTCGAGCCCCACTTCACGCCCGCCAACGCCGTCCTCATCAACCTCCACCGCAACCTCGGCGCGGGCAGCCTGCGCCTCGGCGGCAACAAGGTCGAACTCACCCGCTGGCAGGCGGAAGCCCCCGCCTCCCTCGACAAGTCCACCGGCCTGGCCGTGATCGGGCGCAGCACGCTCGACGACCTCTACGGTTTCCTGCGAGCCACGGAATGGAAATGCCTGCACGGCCTCAACCTGGCCGGGAACCGGCCGGAAGCCTCGGCCGATGAAGCCGCCTACGCGCTCAAGGTCGGCGCGGCCTCCGTGCAGGCCTTCGAGGTCGGCAACGAACCCAACCTCTACCCCAACCACGCGCTGCGGCCCAAAGGCTTCGACTGCCCCGCCTACCTCCCCGAGGCCGCCGCGGCCATCAAGGCCATCCGCGCCCGCAACCCCGGCGTCATCCTCGCCGGTCCGGCCACCGCGCGCCGACCCGACCATTGGTTCGAGGACGCCATCGCCGGGCTCAAGGGCCAGCTCGACCTCGGCACCTCGCACCTCTACGCCCTGTCCGGGGCTTCGACCAACCCTCAGTCGGCCAACTTCCCGAGCGCGGCGAACCTCCTGCTCCCGGCCACGATGGCCAAGGACCTCGACATGGTGGACGCGCACCTCGCCGCCGCGAAGGCGGCCGGCCTGCGCTATCGCCTGGCCGAGTGCAACTCGGTGTCCAACGGCGGACGTACCGGCCTGAGCGACAGCTTCATCGCGGCGCTCTGGGCGACGGACTTCCTCTTCGCCGTGGCGGGCCGCGGCGCCGACGGCGTCAACTTCCACTGCAACCTCAAGCCGGGCAGCTATTCGCCGATCTCCGCCGCCAAAGGCGAAACCCGCTACGCGACGCACCCCCTCTATTACGCGATGCTGCTGTTCCATGACGCCGGCCAGGGACGCCTCCTGCCGACGAAGGTGACCGCCACCGTGAACGTCGTCGCGCACGCGACCCTGGCCGACGACGGCCGGGTCCGCGTCATCCTCGTGAACAAGGATCTCACCCGCCCGGTCGTGGCCACGATCCAGGTCGGGTCCGCGTTCCGCACCGGCGGCAAGCGCTGGTTGACCGCCCCGCAACCGACGGCCAAGGAGGGCGTCACCTACGCCGGTGCGGCGGTGGCGGCGGACGGTCGGTGGCGGCCGGGGCAGATGACGGAAAGGGAACTGGCCGTCAGGGACGGCCAAGCGACGGTGGAACTACCCGCCGCCAGCGTCCTGGTCCTGACCTGCCAATAACCGGCCGACCGGCGGAGTCCGGTTGACGGGTCGGAAAATCCCGCCGATGTTGCCGTACCCCCATGCGCCTCCTGCTCCCTTGCCTGGCCCTCCTGCTCTGCGCCCCTTCGGCCACCTTCGCCGCCGACGCCCCCAAGGCCCCCGCCAAGGCCAAAGCCCCGGCGAAGAAGGCCGGCGACCCGAACACCGGCAAGGCGGTCGGCGAGAACAAGGCGACCCCGGTCGACCGCATCAAGGCGCCCGCCGGCTTCAAGGTCGAGCTGCTCTACTCCGTCCCCGGCGCCGAACAAGGCTCCTGGGTCTCCCTCTGCGCCGACGACAAGGGGCGCATCTACGCGTGCGACCAGTACGGCGACCTCTACCGCTTCCCCGCCCCCGCGCCCGGCCAGCCGCTGAAGGCGGCCGACATCCGCAAGATGCCGGTCAAGGTCCGCGCGATCAACGGCATGACCTGGGCGTTCGGCGCGCTCTACGCCGGCGTCAACGACTACGAGCGCAAGTTCCCCAGCGGCTTCTACCGCATCAGCGACACCGACGGCGACGACCTCCTCGACCAGGCCGAGCTGCTGCGCGAATTCCAGGCGGGCAGCGACCACGGCGTCCACAAGGTGGTCGTGACCCCGGACCAACAGGGCTTCTACCTGATCACCGGCAACAACGCCGTGAAGACCGAGACCGCCGCCTCGTCCCCGGTGGCCCCGCTCTGGGGCGACGACCACCTGCTGCCGCGCATGCCCGACGGCCGCGGCCACAACCGCCACGTCCTCGCGCCGGGAGGCATCGTCTACCGCATC
>JBIISU010000015.1:0-11416 GCA_044340815.1 Opitutales bacterium
CTTGCTTGATCAGCTCGGCCGTCGCGGGGACGTCGGAGATGATCTGGTCCGGGTCCGGACCCACGCCGATGTAGCGGAGGTTCGGGAGGGAGGGCCGGGAGCCGCCGCGCGCGGCCAGGCGGACGATCTCGGCCATCGTGAAGGCCACGTAGCGGCGGGCTTCGGCGGGCAGCTGGGCGAAGGAGCGGACCTTCGAGATGTCGGCGGTCCAGCCGGGCAGGGTGGCGTAGATGGGCTGCAGGGTGCGGCGCACCGCATCGTTGCGGGGGACGCCGGCGACGACCTTCCCGGTCGCGTCGCGGTAGCCGGTGCAGACGAGCAGGTCGCCGCCCTGCCATTCGCCGTGGGGCGAGAGGGCGTCGAGCTTGTTGAGGACGAGGTCGTCGTAGCCGCCGTAGCGGAGGGCGTCGGCCTTCTCGACCAGGTCGGACCAGCCGACCATGCGCTGGCGGCCGGTGCTCGTGCCGAACTCGAGCTTCGCGAGGGCGCGCTGGAGCGGGTGCGCGTCCGGCATCTTCGTCAGGAAGACGTGCGTGCCGACCTTCGTGTCGTAGGCCTTGCAGCAGCCGACCGTGTGGATCGCCTGGACCGGGATGCCGGCCGACTGGAAGAACTCGGGCGTGTAGGTATGGGACGCGGTGACGTTCGGGGCGAAGCCCGCGCGCTTGTCGAGCCAGTAGGCCTGGCCGAACTCGCCGATGATGCGCCGGTCCGCGGCGAGGTCGCCGAGGATGCGTTCGCGCACGTCGCCGATGGCGTGGGCGAGGGCGGCGCCGGCCTGCCAATAGCACTCGAGCACCGCGGCGTGGTCGAAGGTGAACGGCTCCCGGCCCGCGAAGCGGGTGAAGTCGAATTCCGCGGCCGGGAACACGCCGGACTCGATCGCGCCCTTGTTGGCGCGGAGCTCGGCCTCGGTGAGCTTGGCGAAGAGTCCGGCCCATTTCTCGGGCGGGAGCTGGCAGACGTCGCGCACGATCGCGGCGGCGCGATGCAGGCGGGCGGAGAGGCGCGTCGCGTAGTCGGCCTTCGCGCCGAGGAACTCGGAGTAATGGATCTGGAACTGGCCGACTTCGTCGGCGTAGGCCGGGGTGATGCCCCGGCCGGTCGAGCCGCGGGCCTCGTGGCCGAGCACGTTGACGCGGTAGTCTTCCCAGGCGAGGTCGAGGATGCGGTGCGAGACGTCGCTGATCATGCAGCGCTCGTCGATCAGCAGGCGGGTCAGGACGGGGATGCCGATCTTCTCGAGCGGCAAGGCCTCCCAGAGGGCCTTGCGGGGATCGGCGACGACGCCGGCGCCGAGCGCGAGGCAGGCGACGTCATGCTCGGCCACGCCGCCGGGCAGCAGGTTGAGCTTGAGTCCGGCGACGGTGTGGCCGGAGTTGGCGCCGCCGTTGACCTTGAGGACCGTGCCGACGACGTCGCGTCGGCCGGTGGCCTGCTGGAGTTCGCGGACGATCTCGGGGATGAGGCGACCCTTGCCTTCGTCCCCCATGCTGATGCCGACGTCGGCGATGAGGTGGCTGCGGAAGGGGGTGAGGGCCATGGACAGGAGGGAGGGACGCGACGGGCAGGGCCGGCCGCTGGGCGGGGCTCGACGGGCGCAGCTTAGGCGTTGGCGCCCTTCTGGCGTTCGTAGAAGGCGTTGATCTTGGTGGAGACGTCGCGGTAGCCGGAGTCGGCCATGTAGATGATCTTGTACTCGTCGACGGCCTCCTTGGGCTTGCCCATCTGGTCGAAGGCGTTGCCCAGCTCGTAGATGACTTCCTTCTTGAGCTCGTTCATCATCGCGATTTCCGCCTTGGCGGAGGTGAGCTGCTCGACGGCGAGGTCGAACTTGCCGCCGAGGATGAAGGCGCGGCCGATCGCCAGCAGCGACGGTTGGCGGAACTTCGGGTTGCGCTGCGCGTACTGCAGCTGCTGGATGGCCTCCTCGATGCGGAGGGCACCGAGCAGGAGGGTGCCGAGCTCGTAGCGGAAGGCGTAGTCGTTCGGGTAGCGCTCCACCAGGCTGGCGGCGGTCTTGAGGCGGTACTCGCCGAGTTCCTTTTCGTTGGCGTCGAGCTTGGCCTGGGCGGTGGCGTCGCCGGCGGCGACGGCCTCGCGGAGGACCTTGGAGTTCTTCTCGAAGCGAGTCACGATCAGGTCGCTCTCCTGGCGTTCGAGGGACGAGTCGGCCCGGCCGAGGGTCGTCTGGCGGCCGCGCTGGAGCCAGGCGATCGCGGAGTCGAGGTCGCCGGCGGCGATGAACTGGCGGACGATGTCGCGGTAGAGGTCGAGGCTGTCGGGCTGGGCCTGGATCTTCTCGGCCAGCGCGGCGGCCTGTTCGAGCGCGGTGCCGGCGTCGGTGACGGTGCGGGCGGCCTGTTCGAGGCGGAGGGCCTCGTCCTTGTCCTTGAGCTTGGATTGGAAGTCACCCTTGGTGTCCTCCCAGTTGCCCTTCTTCATGGTCTTGTTGACGGAGGCCTTGCGGACGGCCTCCTGCAGGTCGCCGTTGCCCGGGAAGGCCTTGAGGCCCGCGTCGGCGGCGGCGAGGGCGTGGTCGTACTCGTGGCCGGCGATCCACGCGTTGGCGAGGTCGACGTAATGCTGGACGTTCTTGGGGTCGGCGGCGGCGAGTTCCTCGTAGGCGAAGGCGGCGAGTTCGTAGAAATCCAGCTTGGCGGCGGCGAGGGCGATGGTGCGGTTGGCGACGGCATCCGTCGGCTTCTTGGCGAGGACTTCCTCGGCGGCCACGATGGCGGCGACGGGGTCGGCCTCGGCGGCCTTGGCGGCCTTGCCGGCCATCAGCCCGCCGACGAGCCCATCGAAAAGGCCTTTCTTGGTCCCCAGGATGGTCTTCTGGGCCCGACGGAGGGTGCGGCGCACCTCGATGCAACCCGGGTTGCGGACCAGGATGCCGGTCAGGATTTCCATGGCGTACTGGGGGTTGGTCTTAAGCTGCTGCTCGGCCACGCCGACCTGCTTCTGCAGGCGGGGGTCCAGTTCGGTGAGGGCGACTTTTTTCATGGAAAGGGGGAGGGGGAGAACCAGCGGAAACTGAACGTCGGGGGGCAGGGGGTCAATCCCTTGGACGCGAAAAACGCAGGTGCCGTCGGAGCGCCCCGCGGAGCGGCTCGGCGACGATCCGCCCGACGCAATCGGGGGCCCCGCATCGGCAGGGGTGGAACAGGCTTTCCGCCAAGGAAAACCCGTAGTCGAAGGTGATTTCGTCCCCGCCGTGGACCGGGGTGAGCGCCGTCAGCCAAGCGGTCGCGGTCGCCCGGTCGTAGATCAACTCGGCGTTCGGGTGGCAGGCGTGGTTGGCGTGCCGGCCCGGGTTGGCCGGGTCGTCCCCATCGAGCCACTGGCCCGGCTCGATTTCCAGCAGGTAGGTCGGTTCCCCGGGTCGCCGCGGCGAGGATGGGCAGGTGGTGCGTCGGCCCACGTACGGCACGATGCGCTCGCCGGCGGCGAACGCCCGGACGGCGAAGAGGCCGAGTCCGGCGATGGGCGAGGGACGCGACTCGACCCCCGCGGAAATCATGCCTCGGGCTTGAGGTCGCGGGTCATCAGCGCCGTGACCCCGGCGGCCGGGTCGAGTCCGCGGTAGAGGATCTCGTGCAGGCAGAAGAGGATCGGGGCGTCCACCCCGCGCTGCTTGGCCAAGCGGGTGAGCGTGTCGGTGGCGCGGTGGCCTTCGACGGCCTCGCGGCGATGGGCGAGCGCGGCGAGCGTGCCCTGCGGGTCGCGGGCCACTTGTTCGCCGAGGGTGCGGTTGCGGCTCCAGCCGCCATGCGCCGTCGCCATGAGGTCGCCTACGCCGCCGAGACCGAGGAAAGTCTCCGCGCGGCCGCCCAGGGCGACGCCGAGGCGGATCATCTCCTGCAGGGCGCGGGAAAGCACGGCGGCCTTGGCGTTGTCGCCGAGGTGCAGGCCATCGCACAGGCCGGCCCCGACGGCATAGACGTTCTTGAGCGTACCGCCGATCTCGACGCCGGCGACGTCGGACGAGGTGTAGGCCCGCAAGGTCGGACCGCTCACGGCCGCCTGCACGGTGCGCAAGGCGGCGTCGTCCTGCGCGGCCGCCAGGACCAGCGCGGTGGGCAGGCCGCGGGCGACCTCGGCCGCGTTGCTCGGTCCGCTCAGCGTGGCGACCGGGAGGGAGCCGAAGGCCCGCGCCATCAGTTCGCTCGGGCGCAATAGGGTGGTCTGATCGAGCCCCTTGCAGAGCGAGATCGCCATCACGGCCGACGAAGCGCGCACGGCCGGTCCGATCTGCTCCAGCAACGCCGGCAGGCCCTTCGAGGGGCAGGCCAGGAAGATCAGCTCGGCATCCATCAGGGCCGGCAAAGGTTCGAGTCCGATCTGGATCGACTCGTCGAGGCGGTGGCCGGGGAGGTAGTCCGTGTTCTCGCGGGCGCTGGCCAGGCTGAGCGCATGCTCCAGGCGGCGAGGCACCAGAGTGACGGTGTGGCCCTGGCGGGCGAGGTGGATGGCCATCGCCGTACCCCAGGCGCCGGCTCCGAAGATCACGCAGTTCATCGGCGGGAGGGGGCGCGGCGGACCTTGCCGGCCCAGCGTTTGACGGCGGCGACCGCGTCGCGGTGGAGGTTGGCTTCGGGGCGCACGAAGGGCGGAGGTTCGGGGGTCAGGCCAAGGAGGTCGTGCAGCACGAGGATCTGGCCGTCGCAGCCGCGGCCGGAGCCGATGCCGATGGTCGGGATCTTCACGGCGGCGGTGATGGCGGGCATGAAGGCCTCGTCGACGCACTCGACGACCATCGCGAACGCCCCCGCTTCGGCGACGGCGACGGCGTCGGCGAGCAGCCGGACCTGGTCCTCGGGGGTCAGGCCGCGGCGACGATAGCCGGTCGCGTGCACGCGCTGGGGAAGCAGGCCGACGTGCCCCATGACGGGGATGCCGGCGTCGACGAGCTTGGCGATGGCGGGGGCGAGCGTGGCGCCGCCTTCGATCTTCACGGCCTGGGCTCCGCCTGCCTGGAGGAAGCGGCGGCCGTAGCCGAGGAGCTTGGAGAAGCTGTCGTGCGCGAGCGCGAACGGGAGGTCCCCGACGATCAAGGCGTCGGGCTTGGCCCGGGCGACGGCGGCGGTGTGGTGGATCATCATGTCCATCGTCACGCCGACGGTGTCCGGCAGGCCCAGGACCGTGTTGCCGACCGAGTCGCCGACCAGGAGGAGGTCGGCCCCGCCTTCCGCCGCGATGCGGGCCGTGACGGCGTCGTAGGCGGTCAGGCAGACGATGGGCCGGACGCCCTTGAGGGCGCGGAGGGACCGGGTGGTGGTCTTCACGCCCAAGGTGCTACCCTGTGACGCTCCGCTTGTAAAGCGTGGGGAACTGGTCGTAGGGTGGGAGCATGTTCCGCCGTCTGGCCAGATTGTTCAGCAGGAAGGAGTACCGTGCGGGCGCCTACGCCCATCCCGACCTCTCCGCGCAGACCGGGCTGGCTTGGCATGTCCGCCTGCGGCTCCTCCTGACCGGCCGCGGCGGCGTCGACCCGACGGACGACAAACCGAGTTTCTGGATCGAGCACCGCCGCTGGTTGCTGCTGCTCGGGGCGCTGGCCCTCGCTTGGTTGATCGTCGAGAGCGCCTTGGCCTGGAACTTCCTCGACGGCTGAATCAGTCGGCGCGCCGCAGGCGCAGCTTGAGCGGCAGGAACTTCAGGTCGTCCCGGAAGGTCACGGTGCGGCCGGACTTGTCGGCCCAAGCCTGCAGCAGCGTGTGCAACCAAGGCAGCGAGCAATGCGCGGCCGTGAACGTCACCCGGAAGTCGGCGCCGACCACCGACCAGCGCAAGCCCTCGGCGCGGAAGCTCACCGGCGCGGGTTGCCCGTCGAGCTCCACGGTGACGGCCACGTCCTCGGCGCCGAGCGTCAAGGCGGTGACCTTGCCCGCGCCGCCGAGGCGGCGCGTCGCGGCTTCCGCGATGAGGACCTCGAGCGCGTTCACGCGGCGGGGAAGCCGAGCAGGGTCACGCCGAGCTCCTTGGCCCGGGCGATGACCGCCGGCTTGTCGATGAGGATGACCGCGTCGGTCTCGAGCGCGGCGCGGCGCACGCCGCCGGCCACCATGCTCTCGAGGGTCTGCAGGCCGAAGCACGGCACGTCGAAGCGCCAGTCCGGGTCGTGCTTCGCCGCCTTGACGAGCAGCATCTCCTTGCCGCCCGTCGCCGCGCAGCGCTTCAGCATGTTGTCGGTCCCTTCGAAGGCTTCGACCGCGATCACCGTGCCCTTCGCGGTCACGACGGCCTGCCCCACGTCCAGTCGGGCCATCTCGCGCGCCATGCGCACGCCGAAGGCGAGCTCGTCGTCGTCGATCCCGCTCAGCCAGCCCGTGAGGCAACCCGGCGAGGCGAGGTGGTCGTCGAGGAAGACGCGGGCGTCGAGCATCCGCACGCCGGTTGCCTCGATCTCCCGGGCGACGCCCCCGAAGATGGTCTCCGCGTTGCGTTCCTTGAGCGAGGCGAGCAGGGCCACGAGCTTCAGGTCCGGAATCATGCCCGAGAACAGCTTGCGGGGCGTGACTTGGCCGGCCATGAGCGCACCCGCGACCTTGAGCTCGGCGAGGGCATCCAGCAGGCCGCCGAGCTTGCCCACGGGGACGGCGCGGCGATGCGCCGGCTCGAACGTGGCCACGAGCGCCGGGTCGGTCTCCTCCTCGAAGGCCACCAGCCGGACTTGGGCGCCGCGGGCGCGGGCGCATTCGATGAGCAGGGCGGGGTAGCGTCCCTTGCCGGCGATCACGGCGATGGGCCGGGCCGGATCGAAGTCGGCGGGAAGGAAACGCGAGGCGGTCGCCATCCCGGCATCGTTCCCGGGGAAGGGGTCGGGCTCAAGCCTGCTTTGGGTTGCCAGGCGGCGGCGGCCCGGGCGTAATCCCCCCATGTCCGCCGTGCTCGGCATCTTCGGAGGGTCCTTCGACCCGCCCCACGTCGGGCACGTGGCGGCCGCGGCGGCCGCCTGGCGTCAGCTGGGCTTGGACCAGGTCATCGTCATTCCCGCCGGGCAGGCGCCCCTTCGCGATGGCCCGCCCCGCGCGTCCGCCGCCGACCGGGTCGCCATGGCCCGCCTGGCTTTCGCGGAGGCCCCTTGGGCTACCGTGGATGCGCGCGAGACGCTCCGGCCCGGGCCCAGTTGGTCGATCGAGACCGCGCGGGAACTCGCCCGGGAGCATCCTGGGGCGCGGCTGGTCTGGATTCTCGGGGCCGATCAGTTGGGTCGTCTGGAGCGCTGGAAAGATGTCGTCGACCTCGCCGGCTTGGTCGAATTCGCCGTCTTGTCCCGCGATGGCCTGGCGAGCGAGCCGCCGCCCGCGTTGCGCGGCAAGGTGCGGCTCCATCGGCTGGACGCGCCGCCCGTGGCGGTCTCCTCGACGGAGATCAGGACGCAGTTACGCGCCGGTCAGCCGACAAACGGCTTGCTCCCCGCCGTGCGCCGCCACATCGAAGAGCACAACCTTTACCAAGACTGACCATGTCCGCCCTCAAGAAGAAGCCCGCCGCCAAACCCGCGAAGTCCGCCAAGCTCGCCAAGGCGGTCAAGGTGAAGAAGGTGGCCAAGGCGGCGGTCAAGCCCGTCAAGGCCGTGAAGTCGGCGCGCAAGCCCGCCAAGCCGGTCGCCAAGCCCGCCCCGCGGCCGGCCGTCAAGGTCGCGCCCATTCGCCGCGCTCCCGCCAAGCCCATCGGCCTGAAGGCCAAGGGACGCTCCGCCAACGTCGCCCCGGCCAAGCCGGCGGTCGCCTTCCAGTTGCCGCTGATGCCGGCTCACCTCGTCGCCGCCGTGAAGGCCCTCGACGAAAAGAAGGCCGTCGACCTCCGCGTGCTCCAGCTTGGCCAGCTCTCTTCCGTCGCCGATTTCCTCGTGGTCGCCACCGGCAACTCCGAGCCGCACCTGCGCGCGCTGCGCATCGAACTGGAGCGGGTGGTCGAGGCCGCCGGTTCGAAGACGCGCACCGAAGCCCATAAGGACAGCGGTTGGTCGGTCGTCGATGCTTTCGACGTCGTGTTCCATCTCTTCCGCGACGACACCCGCCGGAGCTATGGCCTCGAGTCGCTCTGGAAGGACGGCCTCGACATCCCGGTCTCCGCGATCCTGAAGGCCTGAGTGCCATCAGGAAATAGGGAGTAGGAAATAGGGAGTAGGGATTGGGGTGTAGGTGTTAGGGATTAGGGGTTTGGGAGAATGGGCCTGCTGACTTCAGCGGCTACACGCTTCCTTCGTCCCAATACCTGATACCTACTCCCTACTACCTAATGCCCACTTCCTAATCCCTACGTAGATTCATCCCCGGTGGTGGTAGCGGGCAGGATCGAACTGCCGACCTAGGGCTTATGAGTCCCTCGCTCTAACCAACTGAGCTACGCTACCGAAAACCGAGGACGCGGAGTCCATGTAAACGGCCCGATTTCGTCAAGCCGTTACGCTGGCTAGTGGTTGGAGATGTACCACCAACTCATGAATGACCAGAGGATCGCCCCCGAAATCCCCAAGATTAGGGCGAGTTTGACCTGGGCTTCGCCTTCCTCCTTCAGGCCGGCTTGGCCGAGGGTGACGCTGATGCGGCGGACGAAGACCAGGGGGAGGAAGCTGCCGAGGAGGATCGCGAGGAGGAAGACGATCGACAGGTGCAGGTTGCGCATGAGGGCGACTTCGACCCCCTGCAGCCAAGCCATCGGGAAGACCAGCAGGGCGAAGATCGGCGGCAGCAGGAACGTCGCTCCGCACCAAAGGTAGCCTTCGCGGACGGAGCGTTCGAGCATCTCGGAAGGGCTGAGCCGTCGGCGCACCGTCGCGGGCCGGGGGCCTTCGCCGCCGGCGCCCGGGGGCGGCGGCGGCATCTCGTCCTGGGCGAACGGCGAGAGCGGCGGCGCGAAGCCGGGGGTGGGCGTGTGGGCCCGCGTCAGCCCGGCCGCGCGGAAGTAGTCGCGCACCGTGGTCCACTTCCCGTTCACCTCGATGTTGTGCAGCAGGCTGATCTCACCGGTGCGCAGCATCTCGGTGATGCGCGCGAGCGGGAAGGGGCCAGTGATGGCGCCTTTCCAGCGGAGACGGTATGCGTCGGGCGAGGGCATGGCTCAGAGGTCGCGGCCTTGCAGCAAGGCTTCCCAGCCACCGGTCGGGGGCGTCAGTCCGGCGGGGATGCCGGCGGCTTGGGCGGCCTCCGCGACCGTGCCGGGCAGACGCAGCAGGGGCGTCCAGGGGGCGGCTTCGGCGACGCGCACCGGGATACCCTCCTGGTTGACGCGGAACAGGACGGTCGCCTTGCCTTCGGTGTCGATGCCGTAGAGCACGACGTTCGCCAGCGGATCGCGCAGCGCCGCCTTGCCGTCCCGGCCCACGTGGCCGGCGAAGATGAGCGGACGTTCCCGCAGCGTGCCGAGGACGGTCCGCCAGAAGCGGGCTTCGTCGGCGTAGCCCGGACCCGTGCGCGGCAGCAGGAAGACCTTGAGCTCCGTCTGGGCGTCGGCCCACTTGTCCTTGTGGAGGAAATCGAACGCCCCCATGCGGTTGGCCGTGATGCGGCGCAGCTGTTCGGCGTCGCGCTGGGCGGAGGGCGAGTAGAGCAGCCCCCAGGCGTCGGGTCGTTGGGAGCCGAGGCGGTACAGCTCCTGCAGCTGGTAGGCGCGCACTTCCAGGTAGGGGGCCGTGCCGCGGCGGAGCCGGTCGAGCGTGCGCAGCAGGGGTTCCGCCAGTTGCCCCGTCTTCGGGTCATGGAAGCGACCCAGTCCGCGCAGGTATTCCACTTCGGGGATGATCAGGCCCTCCTGCAGTTCCTCGCCGGATTTGACGCCATTCACGAAATCGCGCCGGCTCCACACCGCGTCGACCAGGGCGCCTTCGCGGGTCAATTCCTTGCCTTCGGTCCGGATCTCGATGCCGTCGCCGAAGGAGCTGCGCGACTGGGCGAGTTCGCCGACCACGTAGACCGAGCGCACCAGCCGCGGGCCCTGGGCGGAGTGGGCGACCACGCTGAACCGGCGCAGCGAACGCAGGACCGTCTCGTCGGTGAGCTGCTTGAGCAGCTTCAGCTCGCCCTCGCCCAAGTCCTTGGGCTGGAAGAGGCCTTGGGCGTCGGAGGTGGCGCAGCCGTCCCACATCGCGCCGAAACGGGGCGCCAGCGCCGAACGGGGCAGGTTGCGCAGGGCCTCGGCCTTCGCGAGCACGGTCTCCCCGCGCTGGCGCAGCTCCGCCTTCTCCGGCGCGGCGTCGGCGGCGTCCTTCAGCGCGGCGAGGTAGGAACGGAGGTCGCCCGTGGTCTCGAGCGATTTGACCGCGCCGAGGGATTTGCGTTCGTCCTCCAGGCGGCTGCCCGCGCGGTCGGCCTCCGCGTAGGCTTCGTCGAGGTTCTTGAGGCCTGCCTGCCGGAGTTGGTCGAGCAGGGCGCGCAGTTGATCGAGCGCCGCCACGGACTTGGCGACGTCGGCGATGTTCTCCGTGTCGCCGAGCGCCTGCCGGAGGCGGCGGCGGGCCGCGGTCAGGTCGGCGCCGGCCTGTTCCTCCAGGCGGGTCGCCTCCGCGAGCAGCTTGGTCGCGTCGGGCAAGGTCTTGCCGAGCGTCGCCTGGGCGGCCGGCCCCAGCTTGCCGACTTCGTCCACGTAGGCGGCGACGCGTTGCCGAACGTCGGCGAGCCCGGCCAAGTTGAGGCCCTCCGCCTGCCGGGCCTTGAGGTAGCCCGCCTCGCCTTGCAGCCTTTGCAGCGCGGCGCGTTGCGCGGTGATGCGTCCGCGCATCGCCTCCTCGGCCTCCTTCTGCGCCGGCGTCTCGGCCAAGCCGGGATTGCGGGCGCGCAGTTCATCGAGCAGGCGGGCGGCGGTCTCGGGGTCGCCGCGGTCGACGGCGATCCCGGCGGTGGCGAAACGTTCGCGGGCTTCCTTGTCCGCGGCTTCCCCGCGCAACCAGAGCAAGGTGCCGGCGCCGACGCCGAGGACCGCGAGCACCAAGCCGGCGGTGAGCAGCGCGTAGCGGCGGCTGAGGCGGGTGCGGGTGAGTTGGCGCAGGGTGCGCGCATCCCGGACCAGCCCGTCGGGCAGGCGGTCGGCCAAGGGGACCGCGCGTTCCAGCCAATTCCCGAGCCGGGCGACCAGGGTCGCGGGCGAGGAGCCGCGGGCGGCCTCCTGTTGGAGGCTCCGCCACTCGGCGGTCAGGGCTTCGACGGCGGCGCGCAGCGACGCCTCGGCTTCGGCGGTCGCGGCGAGTTCGCCGGCCCAGCCTTCGAGGCCGGCCAGGCTCTTCGCGAGGTCGGCGGGAAGGTTCACCTGGTGGTCGCGTTCGAGCGAACGCGCCCGCCCGATCGCGGCGGCGCAGGCTTCCCAATGGCCACCGGCGCGGGCCTTCGCGGCCTCTTCGGCGGCGACCGCGATCTGTTCCAGGGCCTTGGCGCGCAGCCAATCGCGGCGGGCGCGGAGGGCGGCCTCCCAG
>JBIISU010000180.1:0-3327 GCA_044340815.1 Opitutales bacterium
TATTCGGAGCGGGAGTGGATCTGGTTGCCCATCTGGGTGCGGACCCCGTGCTTGGCCGCCTCCAGCCGGAGCCAGCGGGCCTCCTCGATCGAATGCGCCAGCGGCTTCTGGAGGTAGACGTGCTTCTTCAGCCGCATCGCCATGAGCGCCGGCAGGGCGTGCATATGGTCCGGCGTCGAGACGATCGCCGCGTCGAACCCCTCGCCCAGTTGCGCGTACATCGCCCGGAAGTCCGCGTGGTGCGGCACGCCCGGGTAGGCCGCGTCGGCGTGGCGGAAGCGGCCGCCGTCGACGTCGCAGAAGCCCACGAACCGGACGGCGGGGTGGGAGCCGATCTCCTTGATGTCGTCGAAGCCCTTGCCGTCGCAGCCCACGGCCACGACCTGCAGGCGCGAGTTCAGGTTGCGGGCGCGGACCAGGGCGGGGAAGCCGAGGGACGCGAGCGCGGCGGTCGTGAGGAAGCGACGGCGGGAGAGGGGCATGGGCCTACGACACGCCGCCGGGCCGCCTGTTCCGCGGCGACCGCGGAAATCCGTCAGGCGAACTGCGGGTGGCCTTCGATGCGGGCCTCGAGGGCGGTCCGCTCGGCCTCGTCCATCCCCTCCGGGAACTTCGCCGACGAACGGCGCCAGCGGTCCAGCCAGGGCTTGCCCAGCAGGTCGTAGCGGCAGGGCGTCGCGTAGCCGGGCGTCAGGGCGACGATGGTCTCCTTCTTCACGCCGGTGCCGGTGCCGATCGCGACGTGGAAGCCGGCGTTGAGCAGGGCCACGCGGACGGCGGTGGAGGCCGAGTAGGTGAAGAGCTCGACCGCGCGACCGTCCCCGAGCAGGCGGCGCAGCTCCGCGAACGCCGCGGGCTTCCAGCAGGCGACGTCGGTCTTGTGCGAGAAGAAGTCGAAGAAGACCAGGTCGGGACGCGCGGAGGCCTCGGCCGCCTTCGCCCAGAAATCCCCGACGTGCAGCTCCCATTCCAGCCCGGGGAACTGGCGCGACTTCCAGGCGCCGCGCGCGAGCAGCGCGTCGGGGCCCGAGTGGCGCAGGTATTCGAAGCGGTTCTTGTGCGTCATCGCCAGGCGCAGCGAATCGAGGTCGGACTCGAAGCTGATGACGCGCAGCGGACGCACCGGGCCCTTCGCGGCCTCGGCCTCATGGCATTGGATCGCGGCCATCGCGTTGGCGGCCGCGCCGAGGCCGAGGTCCCAGATGACGAGCGGGGCGGCGGCGGCCGGGTCGGCTTCCGCGGGCAGCCGGAGGCGCTCGGCGAGGCCGGACTGGTCGACGTACAGCGCCTTGGCCTCGACCATCGGCGGCGTGTGCGCATGCATGATCTCGCCCGAGGAGATCTGCCGGATGCTCGCGAAGCCTTCCTCGGCGACGTGCACCTCGTAGTCGCCCAACGTGCGCGGTCGGCGTTCCTTGCCCACCTTGGGCGGGACGGCCGGGTTGTCCATGTCCTCGACCTGCAGGAACTGGCGCTTCGCGTGGTACAGGGCGAGGAAGCGGTCCTCGAGGATGCTCTGGCGAATCTCCCGCATCAGCTGGTGGTAGAACCAGATGTTGTGCTGGCCGAGCAGGGTCCAGCCGAGGGGTTCCTGCGTCTTGGTCAGGTGGTGCAGGTAACCGCGCGAGTACTTGCGGCAGACCGGGCAACCGCAGGCCGGGTCGATCTTCTCCTCGGAGAACTTGTAGACCGAGCGGCGGAGCTGGAGGATGCCGCGCGACGTGAAGGCCGTGCCGAACTGCGCCACCTTGTTCGGGATGATGCAGTCGAACATGTCCACGCCGCGGTGCACCGCCTCGAGCAGGTCGAGCGGGGTGCCCACGCCCATCAGGTAGCGGGGGCGGTCGGCCGGCAGCATGGCCGCGGCCACCTCGCACATGTCCTCGCGCTGGTGCTTCTCCTCGCCCACGGCCAGGCCGCCGATGGCGAAGCCGTCGAACGGGAGCTGCGTGAGACCGTCCGCGCTCTCCTGGCGGAGGTCGGGGTAGAGGGCGCCCTGCACGATGGCGAACATCGACTGCGGGGAGTCGCCGCGGGCCGCGAGGCTGCGCACGGCCCAGCGTTGGGTGATCTCGAGCGCCGCGCGGGCCGTGGCCTTGTCCGCGGTGGACGGGATGCACTGGTCGAGCACCATCATGATGTCGCTGCCGATCGCCATCTGCGTGGCGATGCTGACCTCCGGGCTGAGCATGAGCTTCTGGCCGTCGACGTAGCTGCGGAACTCCGCGCCTTCCTCGCCCATCGAACGCGCATGGGGCAGGGAGAAGATCTGGAATCCGCCCGAGTCCGTGAGGAAGGACTTCTCCCAGCCGGTGAAGCGGTGGATGTCGCCGAACTTGCGGAAGACCTCGGGACCGGGGCGCAGGAGCAGGTGGTAGGTGTTCGCCAGCAGGATCTGCGAGCCGGACTCGAGCAGGGTGTCGAAGGTTTGGGCCTTCACCGTGGCCTGGGTGCCCACCGGCATGAAGAGGGGCGTCTTCACCTCGTTGTGCAACGTGCGGAAGGTCGCGGCGCGGGCCCGGGAGCCGGTGGCCACGGCCTCGAGCTTGAAGTTGAGCCGCGAAGGGAGCATGTGCGCCGAAGGGCTAGGGACGAACCCGGCGCAAGGCAAGGATGCAGGCGGCCGGCTGGAACGCCCAGGGGCCGCCCCCGGGCCTCACTTCTGGAGGACGAACCGGTCGATCTCCTCGCCCTTGGCGTTGATGGCGCGGAGTTCGAAGCGCTTGGGCGTGAGGTCGAGCACGGAGAACGAGTGGAGCGTATCGTAGAGCTTCGCGTTGAAGGGCGCGTAGTTGTCCTTCCCGCCGTTGGGGAGCTTGGCCAGGTTCTTCTCCACCGTGCCGGTGTAGAGCTTGGCGCCGCCGCCGCCCGTCACGATGTAGATCACGCCCTTGGGGCGGTTCTGGCCGGTCGCGTCGTAGGCCTCGTCGATCGCGAAGGTGCCGTTCACGAAGGAAGGGGGGACCTTCGGCGCGCCGGACGGTTCGACCTTCGCCGCCTCCTTGGGGTTCTCGGGCTTGGGCGCCACGACCGCCGCATTGGGCGCGAACCGCAGCGGCTTGCTCCGCTGGTAGTTGTGCACGTGGCCGGCGAAGACCACGTCGACGCCGTTCGCCTCGAAGATCGGGGCGAGCTTGCGGGAGCGCTGGTCGCCGTAGTGGCTGGTGGTCACCTGGAAGGGCGGCGCGTGCAGGCAGACGAATTTCCACGGCTGCTTGCTCGCCTTGAGGTCCTGTTCGACCCAGGCGGCCACCTTGGGGTCGTCGCCCTTGCCGGTGCCGGCGTTGCTGAGCACGACCACGTGCGCCGGACCATAGTCGAACGAAT
>JBIISU010000181.1:0-3326 GCA_044340815.1 Opitutales bacterium
GGCCGCGAGGTCTGGATCTACGACCGCGTGACGACCTCGGTCCGCGCCACGGCCGCCAACGGTCCCCTGACCCTCTTCGTCGGCGGCGGCGCCGCGGCCGCCGAGCGCTCCCAGAGCACGCTCACCATCATCGTCAAGTTCGACAAGGCCGGCAAGGTCCGCGACCTCGCCTACCACACCTCCAAGTTCTGAGCCCGATGCCCCGCCTCTGCCTCCTCCTCCTCGCCGCCCTCGGCGTCGTCGGCTGCCAAAACCGTATCCCGGACGACGCCCTGGCGCTCCAGCCGGATACGCTGGAACGGCGCCTGCTCGAGTCCCGCCGCTTCGCCGGCGGCAAGGAGATCGAAATCCTCTCCGCGTGCTCCGGCGTCGTCCAGGACATGGGCTTCACGATCGACGAATCCGCCACCCCGCTGGGCGTCATGGTGGCTTCGAAGAACCGGGAAGCCGGCGACACCGGCGGGCGCGTGGCGATGGCCCTCCTCTTCGGCGCCAACGCGGCGAACTCGATGGATCGTTCCCAGAAGATCCGCATCTGCATCGTCATCAAGCCCGTCGCCGGCAAGGAGGGCAAGGAGTGGGTCGTCCGCGCCACCTTCCAGCGCGCCGTCTGGAACAGCTACGGCCAACTCACGCGGCTCGAGGGTCTGCGTGAGCCCGAGCTCTACCAGCAGTTCTTCGAGAAGCTTTCCAAGTCGGTCTTCCTCGAGGCCCAGAAAATCTAACCCATGAAACTCCCCGTCTGCTTCCTCGCCCTCGCCGCCTGTCTCGGCGGTTGCGTCAATAACTCCACCAGCGCCGCCCTGGATGCCGGCGAAAACCAAGTCCAGTTGCGCCAGATCCAGAGCCGGGCCTTTGATACGACCGACAAGGCGAAGACCCTGCGTACCGTGATCGCCACGCTCCAGGACCTCGGTTTCGTGATCGAGAAGGCCGACCTCGAGCTCGGCACCGTCACCGGGACCAAGCTCGATGGCTATGCGCTGCGCATGTCCGTCAGCGTTCGTCCCCGCAACGCCAAGCAACTACTGGTCCGGGCCAACGCCCAGTACCAGGAGCAGGCCGTCACGGATCCGTCCCCTTACCAGGCCTTCTTCAATTCGCTCGGCAAGGGCATGTTCCTCACCGCGCAGAACGTCGACTAACCTTCCGTTGGTGCCGGGTTGAGGGCCGCCTTGGGGCGGCCTTTTTTGTTTAGGTAGGGACCAGCGTCCCTGCTGGTCCGAGGAGGTGAGGAGATGGAGGGGGTAGGACATAGGAAGTAGGGCGCTCCGCGGACAAGAGACACGGCCGACCGGGACGGTCAGCCCTACCTAAAGAGGCAGAGTGCAGAGTGCGGAGTGCGGCATCGAGTGCTGAGTCGAGCGTGCCTGGAGCCGCATCGCCAAACCGCCAACCGCTACCCCCTAACCGCACGCGAATACCATTCGCGCCAGGTAGGGACCAGCGTCCCGGCTGGTCCGAGGCCTGGGTCATGACGGCACGGGGTCAGGCACGTCATCGCTGCGCGAGACGAAGCCAGTGATTTGTTGAACCGTTGAACGGTTGATTAGTTGGCTGGAGGTAAGGCTGAAGGCGGTGTGCCAACGGTTCTTGCCAACGGTTTAACTTATCAACCGATCAACGATGCCTGCGGCCGACCGGGACGGTCAGCCCTACCTGAGAGAGACAGAGTGCAGAGTACGGATTACGGAGTACAGAGTGCTGCACAGAGGACAGAGTGAGGAGTGCTGAATCGAGTGTAGTTCTAGGCACTTCGACCCACCCACCATCCGCCAACTCCCAACCGCCAGCCACACGCGTTCCGCGTTCAGACCCGTCTGAGAGGGGGTTGAGGTTGTAAAAGGATTGACCTTTTGCTATTCTTGTGTGCGTTGGCATGTATAGCAAAATATGAATGTCACTTTCCGCCAATTGGAGATCTTTCGGGCCCTGGTCGCGACCGGGAGCATCAGCGCCGCGGCCAAGGATGCGAATGTGACGCAGCCGACCGCCTCGGTCCACCTGCGCGACCTCACCGAAGCGGTGGGCATGCCCCTTTACGAAGTGATCGGCCGCAAGGTCTACCTGACCGAGGTCGGCAAGGAGCTGGCCAAGGCCGCCCAAGGGGTCCGCTCCGAGTGGCTCACTTTTGAGCAGAGCGTGCAGGGGATCAAGGGGGCCGAGTCCGGCCTGCTCCGCGTGGGGATGGTCAATACCGCGCAGTACTTCGCCCCCCGCATGCTCGGGTCTTTCTGCGCGGCCCGGCCCAAGGTCGAGGTCGCGATGGCCCTCCTGAATCGCGACGGCGTGATCGAGCGGCTGCGGGCCAACCAGGACGACCTCTACATCATGTCGCGGCCGCCGGAGAACCTGGCGCTCACTTGCCAGCCGTTCATGCCCAACCCGCTCGTCGTGGTCGCTCCGCGCGGCCACGCCTTGGCCAAGCGCGGCAAGCTCCGCCCCGAGGATTTGGCGGCGGATCGCTTCATCGCCCGCGAAACCGGTTCGGGCACCCGCCTGGCCGTCGACGATTTCTTCCGCCCGCTGAAAAACGTCCCCGAGGTGAGGTTCGAGCTGGGGAGCAACGAGGCGATCCTCGAAGCCGTCGCCGGCGGCATGGGCCTGGCCATCGTCTCGGCGCACGCCCTGCGGGCCAGCGCCCGCACCGACATCATCACGCTGGAGGTCGAAGGTTTCCCGCTGCAGACCAGCTGGCAGATCGTCCACCCCTCCGGACGCCGGCTCTCGCCCCTGGCCGCCGCATTCCGCGACCACCTCATCGCCCAGGCGGGTCCCTTGATGGCGGTCGCCTAAGGGCGGCCGGTCCCGCCTCGCCCCTTGCCAACAGGGCGCCGCCCGATGAAAGTCGGTAGGTCCATGCGCCGTCTCCTGTTCGCCGTGCTCTCCGCTTGGTCGGCCCTCTCGGCCGGCGAACTGGAGCTCAAGTGCGGGAGCTTCACGCTGCGACTCGACGGCCAGGGACGGCCGCAGGCCTGCGCCCGCGCGCGCGATGGCGCCGCCCTGCTGCGACCGGGCGCGGGACAGGAAGGGTTCGCCTTGGTCGCCGCGGACGGTGCGACGACGCCGCTGCCGGCGCTGCGCCTGCTGCCCGCGGGACGTCTGGAAGCGGCCTCCGCGGACGGCCGCCAGGCCGTGGTCTTCGCCGTCGCCGGCGGGGCCCGCCACCTCGCTTTCCGGATCGTCGAGTTGCGCGGGCTGGAGCCGGAGGCCCGCGACACCTTGAGGTTCACGCTCATCGGGGGCGCCGACTTGCGGTTGCTGCCTTTGGATTACATGACGGAGACCACGGGCGGCGCCGGCCTCCTGCGCGCGACTTGGCCGGC
>JBIISU010000182.1:0-3315 GCA_044340815.1 Opitutales bacterium
CCTCCGCGGTGGGTTACCAGCCGACCCTCGCCTCCGAGATGGGCAACCTCCAGGAACGCATCACCTCGACCAAGAAGGGCTCGATCACGTCCTTCCAGGCGGTGTACGTCCCGGCGGACGACCTGACCGACCCGGCCCCCGCCAACACCTTCGCGCACCTCGACTCCACCGTCGTGCTCGAGCGCCGCATCGCGGAGCTCGGCATCTACCCGGCCGTCGACCCGCTCGCCTCCACCTCGACCGCGCTCGCGCCCGAGGTCGTCGGCGAACGCCACTTCCGCGTGGCCCGCGGCGTGCAGGGCATCCTGCAGCGCTACAAGGACCTCCAGGACATCATCGCGATCCTCGGCCTCGACGAACTCTCCCCCGAGGACAAGCTCGTCGTCTTCCGCGCCCGCAAGATCCAGAAGTTCCTCTCGCAGCCCTTCCACGTCGCCGAAATCTTCACCGGCTCCCCCGGCAAGTACGTCGCCCTCGAGGACACCCTCCGCGGCTTCGAGATGATCCTCACCGGCGAGCTCGACCACGTGAACGAGAACGACTTCTACATGAAGGGCGGCATCGACGAGGTCCTCGCCGCTTCGGGCAAGACCAAGTAACCGTCGCCGATGTCCCTCACGGTCGAAATCGTCACCCCTGAGCGCCGCGCCTACGAAGGCACGGCGAGCAGCGTGACCCTGCCCACCGCCCTGGGCAGCATCGGCATCCTGCCCGGCCACCAGCCCATCACCGCGATCATCGCCGCCGGCGAGGTCCTCGTGACGTTGGACGGCAAGGTCAGCCGCCTCGCCATCGACCGGGGTTTCGTGCGCGTCGTCGCCGACAAGGTCTCGGTCGTGACCGAGGCCGCCATCGACGAGGCCAAGATCGACCTCAAGGCGGTCGAGACCGCCGAGGCCCGCGCCCGCGAGGCCGTCGAGGCCGCCCGCGGCCAGAAGGACGTCGACCCCGCCGAGACCGAGAAGATGGAGCAGATCCTCCGCTTCGCCGCGGTGCAGCGCCTCGTCAAGGGCCGCAGCTCGCCGGGGATGTCGGAGTAAGCCCCGCTTTCGTTTAAAGTCGTTAAGCGGAACTTGCCCCTCCTTCGCGGTGGGGGCAGAGTTCCCGCGTGATTAGATCCGCGATCACCGTTTCCCTCGTCGCCCAAGCCAAGGGCGGTCCCTTCGTCTACTGGGACGGCCTCGAGTCCGCCGCGGCCTCCGCCGCGAAGCTCGGCTTCGACGCGATCGAGATCTTCGCTCCGTCGGCCGCTTCCATTGACCGCCCGGCCCTCCACGCCCTGCTGAAGCAGCACGGTCTCGCGGCCGCGGCTTTCGGCACCGGCGGCGGCTGGCTCGTCCACCAGTGGCACCTCACCCACGCCGATCCCGCCATCCGCTCCCAGGCCCGCGAGTTCATTCGCGCGATCATCGACGTGGGCGGCGAATTCCGGGCCCCGGCGATCATCGGTTCGATGCAGGGCAAGGCCGAGGGCGCGGTCACCCGCGACCAGGCGCTGACCTGGCTCGCCGAGGCGCTCGCCGACCTCGGCGCCCACGCCGCCCGCCATGGCGTGCCGCTCCTCTACGAGCCGCTCAACCGCTACGAGACCAATCTCCTCAACCGCCAGCTCGACGCCGCCCAGTTCCTCGAGACGCGGGGGATCGGCAACGTGAAGCTGCTCTGCGACCTTTTCCACATGAACATCGAGGAGGTCTCGAACGCGGCCACGCTCCGCGCCTGCGGCCGCCACGTCGGCCACGTCCACTTCGCCGACAGCAATCGCCGGGCGATCGGCTTCGGCCATACGGACGCCGCCCCGGTCCTCGCCGCGCTCCGGGACATCGGCTACGCCGGCTACCTCTCCGGCGAGATCCTGCCGCTGCCCGATTCCGAAGCCGCCGCCGCGCAGACGATCCAGGCCATCCGCGCCCACTTACCCCGCTAAGACCATGCTCAAGCACCAGCTCATCCACCCGAAGATCTCCGAAGTCCTCGCGCGCGCCGGCCACCACTCGGTCATCCTCATCGCCGACGGCAACTACCCCGTCTGGGGCAAGAAGGGTCCGCACGCCGAACTGGTCTCGCTCAACCTTTCGCCCGGCATCCCGACCGTCGCGCAGGTCCTCCGCGCGGTGCTCAGCGCCGTGCCGGTCGACGCCGTCAACACGATGGGCATCCCCGCCGACGACTCCTACGCGCAGCAGGGCGAGCCGCCCGTGTGGGCCGAGTTCCGCCAAGAAGTGGAGGCCGCCGGCCTCAAGCTCGAGCTGCAGCCGATCCTGAAGTGGGATTTCTACAAGGCCGTCGAATCCGCCGACCACATCCTGACCATCCAGACCGGCGACCAGGCCCTCTGGGGCAACGTGCTCCTCACCGTCGGCTGCCGCACCGCCTGAACTTTCCCTCCATGAAGACCCGCCCCCTCGGTAAGACCGGCATCGAACTGCCGATCCTCAGCTTCGGCGCCTCGTCGCTCGGTCAGGAATTCCGCAGCGTCGCCCTCGACGACGCGCTGAAATCCGTCCAGGTCGCCCTCGACTGCGGCCTCAACTTCATCGACTCGTCGCCCTTCTACGGCCGCGGCATGTCGGAGGTGCTCCTCGGCATCGCCCTCCGCGGCGTCCCGCGCGACAGCTACAAGCTCTGCACGAAGCTCGGCCGCTACGACCTGCAGCACTTCGACTTCAGCGCCAAGCGCGTCGCCGAGAGCATCGACGTCTCCCTGCACCGCCTCGGCACCGACCACCTCGACATCATCCTCTGCCACGACATCGAGTTCGTCCCGATGCAGCAGATCGTCGACGAGACCCTCCCGGCCCTCCGCAAGGCGAAGCAGGCCGGCAAGGTGAAGGCCATCGGCTTCAGCGGCTACCCGCAGAAGATCTTCCGGTTCATCTGCGAGCAGGCCGAGGTCGATTGCGTGCTGAGCTACAACCAGCATACGCTCCAGAACACCCGCTTCTCCGACGAGACGGTGCCCTACCTCAAGGCGAAGGGCATCGGCGTCATGAACGCCGGTCCGTTCAGCGCCCGCCTCCTCACCAATGCGCCGCTGCCGGCCTGGCTCAAGGAGCCGGAGAGCGTGAAGGCCGCCGCCCGCGCGGCCGCCGCCCATTGCGCCGCCAAGGGCAGCGACATCGCCAAGCTCGCCCTGCAGTTCTCGCTCCAGCATCCCGACATCGCCACGACGGTCTCGGGCAGCGCCAACCCGACGAACATCCGCAACTGGGCCAAGTGGGCCGCGGAGCCGATCGACCCGCAGCTGCTCGCCGAGGTCCAGGCGATCTTCGCCCCGGTGAAGAACCTCGGCCACCTCGAAGGCCTCAAGGAGAA
>JBIISU010000183.1:0-3304 GCA_044340815.1 Opitutales bacterium
CACCAACGTGTTCATCTTCATGAACCGACACTCGTTGCAGGAACAGCGGTCCGTGGGGGCGGCGACGAAGGTCTTCCCCGGTACTTCCTTCCGGAGGCGATGGATCATGCCCGCCTCGGTGGTGATGATGAGGGTGTCGGCCGTCTGCCGCCGGCACCAGTCGACCATCAGCTCGGTCGAGCAGACCATGTCGGCCATCTCGCGCACCGCTTCGGTGCACTCGGGGTGGGCGACCACGGGCGCGCCCGGGTGGGCGGCCTTGGCCCGCAGCAACGCGCCGGGCGTGAACTGCACGTGGGCGTAGCAGTTGCCCGGCCAGAGCTGCATCGCGCGGCCGGTCTTGCCGGAGACCCAGCGGCCGAGGTTCTGGTCGGGCACGAAGAGGATGCGGCGGTCGGCGGGGACCTTGCCGACGATCTTGCTGGCGTTGCCGCTCGTCACGATGACGTCCGACAGGGCCTTCACGGCCGCGCTGCAGTTGATGTAGGCGACGACGTAGAGCGAAGGGTCGGCCGCCTTGATCGCGGCGAGCTTCTCGGCCGGGCAGGAGTCGGCGAGCGAGCAACCGGCCTCGAGGTCGGGGAGGAGCACGCGGCGGGTCGGGTTCACGATCTTGGCCGTTTCGGCCATGAAGTGGACGCCGCAGAAGACGATCGTCCCCTGCGTCGCGGCCGCGGCCTTGTAGGCCAGGCCCAGCGAATCGCCGACGAAATCGGCGACGCCCTGGATGTCCTCGCACTGGTAGTTGTGGGCGAGGATGAGCGCATCCTTCTCCGCCTTGAGCGCGAGCACCTCGCGCTGGAGGTCGGACAGGGGCGCGCCGCCGGCGGGCAGCGGCGGGAAGACGGAGGCCGTAGGGTAGGGGGTCATGGGCGGTGGGTCCGGCGTTTCTGGCAACGTTCGCAGAGCGCGGTGACCTGGAGTTTCTGGGAGATGGGACGCATGCCGTGCTTGGCGGCGACGGCCTTGCCGTACCACTCCATGAACGGGGCTTCGACCTCGACGATGGTGTCGCAGCTCTCGCACACGAGCTGGGCGCGGAAGTTGGCCGAGCCGACCTCGGCCAGGTAGTACTTGTGGTCGCGCCCGACGTCGACCTCGCGGATCACGGTGCTGCCGACGAGCAGCGGAATCGCCCGGTAGATCGTCGCGCGGGAGACGGTGCGGTCGAGCGAACGGGCCTTCTTCAGCAGGTCCTCGGCGGTGTAATGGCCGGGGAGCGTGCGGGCGGCCTCGAAGACGGCCATGCGTTGGCGCGTGGCCCGGAGGCCCTTTTCCGCGATGTAGGTGCGGAAGGCTCCGGATTGCTCCGTGGTTTCTGGGGGCGTCGACTTGGGCATCCGCTTTTGAGACTGTTTTGATACCGCCGGAGGCTCCCGTCAAGCGTGGGACGTGTCATTGACACCGGGGCTTCGCACCCCTTCATTTGACCCTCTTTTCCTTCGGGAAAGGCCCACCACGATGTACCACAACACGGACGACCTGCGTATCCGCACCCAACTCCCCCTCCTTTCCCCGGCGGTGGTGCTGCATGAACTCCGTCCAACCGAGCGGGCCACCGAAGTCGTCACCCAGGCCCGCAAGGAGGCCGCCCGCATCCTGTCCGGGCAGGACGACCGCCTGCTGGTCATCGTCGGGCCGTGTTCGGTCCATGACCCGAAGGCCGCCATGGAGTACGCCGGCCGCCTGGGGCAGGAGGCGCGGAAGCACGCCGCCGACCTGCTGGTGGTCATGCGCGTCTATTTCGAGAAACCCCGGACCACCGTCGGTTGGAAGGGCCTGATCAACGACCCCGAGGTCGATGGCTCCTTCAAGATCAACGACGGCCTCCGCCTGGCCCGCCGTCTGCTGGCCGACATCGCCGACGCCGGCCTCCCCGCCGCCACGGAATTCCTCGACCCGATCACGCCCCAGTACCTTGCCGACCTCGTGGCCTACGGCGCCATCGGCGCCCGCACCACCGAGAGCCAGATCCACCGCGAGCTCGCCTCGGGCCTCTCCATGCCGGTCGGCTTCAAGAACGGCACCGACGGTTCCGTCCAGGTCGCCGTCGACGCCTGCCTCTCCGCCCGCTCCTCCCATTGGTTCCCGTCCGTCACCAAGGACGGCGTGGTGGCCATCTTCCAGACTTCCGGCAATCCCGACGCGCACGTCATCCTCCGCGGTTCCAGCAAGGGCCCCAATTACGGGGCCGAAGGCGTGGCCGACGCCGCGACCCGCATCCAGAAGGCGGGTTTGACCTCCCGGATCGTCGTCGACTGCTCGCATGGCAACAGCTCGAAGGACCACCGCCGCCAGCCGATCGTCGCGGCCGACGTCGCGGCGCAGGTCGCCGCCGGCGCCGCCGCCATCGGCGGGCTGATGATCGAGAGCCACCTCGTCGAAGGCCGCCAGGACTGGAAGGGGCGCGACGCCTCGACCTACGGCTGCAGCATCACCGACGCCTGCATCTCCTTCGAGCAGACCATCCCGGTCCTCGACGCGCTGGCCGCCGCCGCCCGGTCGCGCCGCGCCCTCGCCAAAGCCTGACCTTTCCGCCATGAACTCCGTCCTCAAGCTCCTCCTCGAAGGCGAGGCCCTCGACACCCAGCAACTCGGCAAGATCCTCGGCCTCGGCGCCGACGCCGTGGAGCGCGAGTTGGCCGAGCTCCGGCGCCAAGGCGTGCTGCTCGGCATGCGCCCCGTGCTGAACCCCAGCTTCGAGGCCGAGCGCCGCGTGCGCGCGGTGATCGAGATCAAGATCCGCCCCGAGGGCATCGGCGGCTTCGACGGCATCGCCGAGCGGATCAGCTCCTTCGAACAGGTCGAAAGCTGCTACCTCATGTCCGGCGGCTACGACCTCCTCGTCGTCGTCACGGCCGACAACCTCTACAAGGTCGCCGGCTTCGTGCACGAGCGGCTGGCGCGCATCGAAGGCGTCCAGGGCACGTCGACGCACTTCTTCCTCCGCGCCTACAAGAAGGACGGTTTCGTGGTGACCGCCGACGGCGTCCGCCGCGACCAGCCCGCCGTCAGCGCCTGAGCACCCGCCATGGACGAATCCGGCCGTTTTGTCGCGCGTCACGTCGCGTCCCTGCCCAAGTCGGGCATCCGGGACTTCTTCGCCATCGTCTCCAAGATGAAGGACGCGGTCTCGCTGGGCATCGGCGAGCCCGACTTCGTCACCCCCTTCCACATCCGCGAGGCGGCGATGAACGCCCTCGAGAAGGGGCGGACTTCCTACACCGACAACCGCGGCACGAGCCAGTTGCGCGAGGAGATTTCCCGCTACGTCGCCAAGAACTACGGTCCCGAGTACAACCCG
>JBIISU010000184.1:0-3295 GCA_044340815.1 Opitutales bacterium
CCCGGCGAGCGGGGCGGTGTCGACGCCGCCGCTCACGTTGAAGCGGGAGCCTTCGGCGACGCGGAGGCGCGCGGTCAAGGTCGGCAGGGCCGGGGTGCCGCCCACGGGTGGCGCGAACACGGCCGCTGCGGCCTCGGCGCGGAGTTTCTCGAAGGTCCGCAGGTCGGCTTCCAGTCGCTTGGTCTGCTCCGTGACCTTCGGGTCTTCCTTGCTCCAGACCCCGGCGGCTTGCCCGAGGAGGGAGGCGACCGGCGTGTCCGCGAGGCCGAGGTAGGCGCCGAGGGCCAGCGCGGTCAGGAAGGCTCCGAGGCCGGCGAATTGGTGCCGGCGGCGGCTGGATTGGATTTCGGCGATGCGCGCCGCGAGGGCGGCCTCCGCCTGGGCGGGGGCGAACTGGTCGACGGTGGCGGCATCGGCCAGGCCATACATGAGCAGGTTGCGGCGCACCTCGGGATCCAGGCGATTGGCTTGGGCGGTGGACTCCTCCTCCGTCCGCTCGACCGCCGGGCCGCGGTTGAGCTTCAGGGTGCTGCCGAAGGTGAAGTGGTTGGAGAGCGGCTCCCAGGCGGTGGAGCCGGCCGGGGCGCAGAGGGTTTCCGCCGTCGCCGTGCCGGCGGCGATCAGGTCCTGGACCTCGTATTCCGAGAGCGGTCCGCGGACCTCGTTGGCGATGAAAAGGGCGAAGTGACGCATGCGCGGGAGGGCCTCGGGGAAGGCCTTTCCAGCCTGCCCGCCCGCGCCGTTTAGGCAAGCCCATTGGGGTACGGATACCCTTTGCCAAACTCGCCGTCCTTTGCTACATCCGTGCCTCGTCCATGGCCAACCAGGGCATCAACCAATCCCAGAAGCAGGTGCAGGGCCTCGTGCTCACGCCCCAGCTTCGCCAGTCCCTGCGCATCCTGCAGGTGCCGGCCGCGGAATTGTTGCGGGAGATCGGCGAGGAGATGGCCGCGAACCCCCTGCTCGAGGAAGTCGAGCCGACCTCCCCCGAGCGCCTGGACGCGCCCGCCCCCGGCGACGACGCCGAGGAGGAAGGGCCGCGGGAGCTCGCCTTGGGCGACGACGATTTCGACGCCCTCAAGCGGATGAAGGAGGACTGGGACGAGAGCTACTACGAGGAGATCCGCTCCCAAGGCTACACGCAGGAGGATGAGGAACGGCGTCGGCACCTGATGGAGTCCGCCACCGGCGAAGCCTCCTTGGCCGAACACCTGGCCGAGCAGGCGCGCACGGCGTCGGACGACGCCGGCGTGCAGGAGGCCCTCCGGCTCCTGATCGACGCGCTGGACGAGCGCGGCTTCCTCGAGGAGGACCTTTCGTCGCTCGCGCTGCGTTCCGGCCAGCCCTACGAGGCCGTCGTGACCGCGCACACCCTGCTGCTGGGCTTCGACCCGCCCGGCATCGGCGCCCGCGACCTCCGCGAGTGCTTCCTGGCGCAGCTCCGCCAACGCGGCCGCGGCCTCTCCACGGCCGCCCGGCTGGTCGGCGATTGCTGGGAGCCCATGATGGGCCGGCGGCTCGAGGAATGCGCCCGCCTGCTCGACCTGGAGATGGACGGCGTCCGCGAAGGCTTGGCGGAGCTCGCCAAGCTCGAGACCGTCCCGGCCCGGCGCTTCGCCCGCGACGACAACCGCGCGGTCACCCCCGACGCCACGGTCGAGCTGGACGACGCGGGGAAATGGAAGGTCGTCATGGACGACCGCCACGTCCCGAAGCTGCGCCTGGTGCCGGCCTACAAGGACATGCTCGCCGGCCACGCGCTCGGCGAGAAGGAGCGGACCTACATCCTCGAGCGCATGCGTCAGGGCAAGTTCCTGATCGGCGCGATCGAGGAGCGCCAGCGCACCATCGAGCGCCTGGCCCACATCATCGTCGACCGCCAGGCCGATTTCTTCGAGCACGGTCCGGCGCGCCTCAAGCCGCTCACCATGACGGACGTCGCCAAGGAGATGGGCGTCCACGAGACCACCGTGGGCCGCGCCGCCGCCAACAAGTGGATGCTCACGCCCCACGGCCTCAAGGAATTCCGCTGGTTCTTCACCTCCGGCGTCGCCACCAGCGACGGCGGGACGGTCGCGCAGGAAGGCGTCCAGGAGATGATCGCCGACATCCTGGCGCGCGAGAACCCCGCGGCCCCGCTGGCGGATGAGGCGATCACGGCGGAGCTGCGCAAGCGGGGCGTGCAGATCGCCCGCCGCACGGTGGCGAAGTACCGCGAGGCGCTGGGTCAGCCGTCCGCGCACATGCGCCGGCAGCGGCTCTGAGCCTCAGCCCAGGCGGCCGAGCACCGACGCCCAGCCGAAATTGGCCAGGTCGCGGAAGAGGAACTGCACGCCGACCGTGCGGCCATCCGCGCGGCGCGCGGGCGCGGCGATCGCCGGCAGCCCGGCGAGCGAGCCCGGGGCGTTGAGCGCCAGCAGGCGGGCGCGGTGCGCGTCGTCGCAGGCGGCCTTGCCCACCGCGGGGCCGGCGGTGGCGGGCAGGGCGATGAAGTGGTGGCGGTTGAACAGGGCCTCGAAGGCCTCGCTCACCCGTTGGCGCACCGCGGCGGCGGCCTTCAGCTCCTCCGGCGTCCGCCGGCGGCCGGCGTCGAGGCGGGCCCAGACCACCGGGTCGTAATCCGCGCGGCGCAGGTCCAGCCAGGCCGCGTGGACGCGCGAGGCGGCGTAGCCGCCCAGCACCGGGTAGGCGGTCGCCGCGCCTTGGCAGGCCAGCCGCAGCAGTTCGGCCGAGGCGGCGTTCTCCTGCGCGCCCGCCCGCAGGGCCAGGTCGCGCATCGGCTTCAGGTCGGCGGCCGCCAGCCCGAGGCCCAGGTCGCCGGCCCAGAGTCCGGCCCCCGCGGGCGGGGCTTCGCCGAGCACGGCGGCGGAGACCTGCGCGAGGTCCTTGGCCGAGCCGGCGATCCAGCCGGGCGTGTCGTAGCCGGGCGAAAGCGGGAAGAGGTCGCCGACCGGCAGGATATCGGGCGACAGCCGCAAGCCCCAGACCCCGCAGTAGCCGCACGGTACGCGGATCGAGCCGGCGGTGTCCGTGGCCAGCGCGAAGGGCACCAGCCCGCGGGCGACGGCGAAGGCCGAGCCGGAGGAGGAGCCGCCCGCCAGCGCGTCGGGGTCGGTCGGGTGGGGGCAATCGCCGAAGTGCGGGTTCTCGCCGGTCAGCCCGAAGGCGAACTCGTTGAGCTGGGTGCGTCCGCATTCGATGGCGCCCGCGTCCTGCTCGAACGCGTCGGGTAAGGTCGAGCTCCGGCTGGCCGGGCCGATGACCTCGGGGAGGAACGTCGACCCGGCGAAGGTCG
>JBIISU010000185.1:0-3269 GCA_044340815.1 Opitutales bacterium
TCTATGAAGTCGCGTCCGCCGAAGCGGTAGGTGAGCTTCTCGTGGTCGATCCCGAGTTGGTGCAGGATGGTCGCCCAGAAATCATAGACGGTCAGCGGCCGGTCGACGGCGTAGTAGCCGAGCTCGTCGGTGGCCCCGAAGGCCATGCCCGGCTTGAAGCCGCCGCCGGCGACCCAGAGGCTGAAGCCGTAGGGGTTGTGGTCGCGGCCGTCGCCGCCCTGTGAGAAGGGCGTGCGGCCGAACTCGCCGGAGAAGATGACGATCGTGCTTTCCAGCAGCCCGCGCTGCTTGAGGTCCTTGAGCAGCGCCGCGATGGGCTGGTCGACCTGGTGGGCCATCAGCCCGTGGCCTTTGACGATGGCGCCATGGTGGTCCCACGGGTTGGCCGCATTGCCGCCGCCGATGTTGCCGGAGAGGCAGCTGAGCTCGACGAAACGCACGCCCTTCTCCACGAGGCGTCTGGCAAGCAGGGCTTGGCGGGCATAGCCGGCCGTGAGCTTGTCGGGCGAGTCGAGGCCGTACATCGCCTTGGTCGCCTCGCTTTCGCCGCGGAGGTCGCAGATCTCGGGGACCGCGGCCTGCATGCGGTAGGCGGTCTCGTAGTTGCGGATGGCCGCCTCGACCTGCGGTTCACGGGCGGCCTCGGCGAAGGCCCGGTCCACCTCGTGGATGAAGCCGAGCCGTCGGCGCTGGGCGGCGTCGGCTTCGCCCGGCTTGATGTTCGCGAGGGGCAGGGCGCCGTCGGCCTTGATGATCGAGGCCTGATGCTGGCCGGGCAGGTAGCCGTTGTTGAAGACGCCCACGCCGCCGTGGGGGACTCCCGCGTTGCCGCTCTGCAGGACGACGAAGCCAGGTAGGTTCTGGTTCTCGCTGCCGAGGCCGTAGTTCATCCAGGCGCCCGCGCTCGGGTGGCCCATGAACGGGAAGCCGGTGTGGAAGAAGTAGTTCCCCTGGGCGTGCTCGCTCACCTTGCTCGTCATCGACCGGATCACCGTGAGGTCGTCGGCGCAGCCGGCGATCTGCGGGAAGAGGTTGGTCATCTCGAGTCCCGACCGGCCGTACCGTTTGGTTTCCCACGGGCTACCCATGATGTTGCCGTTGTTGTTGAACACGGTGCGCTGGACCGGCACCGGCATCGGTTTCCCGTGGAGCTTGGTCAGCGCGGGCTTGGGGTCGAAGGAGTCGACGTGCGAGACGCCGCCGGACATGTAGCAGAAGATGACGTTCTTCGCCTTGGCCTTGGGCGGGCGCTTGCCCGCGGTCTCGGCGCCGAAGGCCGGCGAGGCGAGCAGGCCGGACAGGGCGATGCCGCCGAAGCCCAGGGAGCAGCGGCGGAGGAGTTCGCGGCGGGTGAGCGGGTGCATCTTATTTGACGTAAAGGAACTCCTTGAGGTTGAGGACCGACTGGGCGAAGTCCGCCCAGGTTTGCGCGGGGTTCGCGCCGGGGACGGTCCGCAGGTCCCGCAGGTAGCGGGCCGCCGCCGCCTGTTCCCCCGCGGTGGCCGGACGGGCGAGGGCTTGGACGAAGAGACGGTCGACCTGCGCGGCGTCGTCCCGGGCCGGCCCCGACGCGGCCGCCCAACGGCGGGCGGCCTCGAGGACGAAGGGGTCGTTGAGCAGGGTCAGCGACTGCGCCGGCACATTGGTCGCGTCGCGACGCCCCACGGTGGTGAAGGGCTTCGGGCCGTCGAAGGTCGTGATCAGCGGGTTCAGGCTATTCCGACGGACCGTCAGGTAGACGCTGCGACGGGTTTGGGCGGCGGGCGGGGCAAGGGCGTTGTCCCCGGGGCCGAAGGGGCGATGCTCGAGCCGGCCCGCCAGGGCCAGCAGCGTATCGCGCAATTCTTCGCCCTGCAGCCGGCGGACCCGCGCATGCGCGAGCAGGTCGTTGGCCGGATCTTTGGCGAGGGCGGAGTCGGTCGGACGGCTGTCGCGGGCGAAGGCGTCCGTCAGCACGAGTTCCCGCAGCAGCGTCTTGACGGACCAGCCTTGGTCGATGAACCGCCGGGCGAGGTGGTCGAGCAGTTCCGGGTGCGTCGGCTGGTCGCCGAGCCGGCCGAAATTGTCGACGGTGCCGACCAAGCCCCGGCCGAAGGCCTGTTGCCAAAGCCGATTGACCATCACCCGCGCCGTCAGGGGGTTTTCGGCGGAAGCGATCTTGCCGGCGAGCTCGAGGCGTCCGCTGCCGGACGTCGCGAAGGGGGTCGCCTCGAACGCCTCCAGGTAACGGCGCGGCACCGCGGCGGCGGGCTTGAGGTGGTCGCCGCGGGTATAGAGCGGCTGGTCGAAGCCGCCGGCCTCGAGGAAGCCCGGGGCCCGCCGCGGGGCCGTGATTTCAGCGGCGAGACGGCGGTACTCCGCCGTCAGCTCGGCCAACTTCGGCGATAGTTCCGGCTGCGCCGCGAGCAGGCCATGGCGCAGGGCAGCGTCGAGCAACGCCACTTGGGCTTCGTCGGCGCGATCCTTGCCCCAGGCTTCCGCCGCCTCCGCCAGCGCTTCGGCGGCCGCCTCCGCCGTGGCGAAGCTCGGCGCCTCCGCAACCACCGCCTGGCCGTTCGGTCCCGCTTCGCGTTTCGAGTGGAAGACGACTTGGCGGACCCCATACCAGCCCGGCTTGCCGGCGTCGCCGTCGGGGTTGGTCGAATCCGCGGGCAACGTCAGTTCGAGGTAGGCGTAGGAGCCCTTGCGGTAGGCGGTGTCGAGCGTGAGCCAAGTCGGCCGCTCGGCGTTGACCGCGGCCTTCGGGAAGCGGCTGCCTCCGGGCGAGAGCGGGTAGTTGTCGGGAATCAGCCGCAATGTGGCGCCTTTGCCCATCGCCTGCACGCTGATGAAATCCGTCTCCACGCGGAAGCGCGGCGAGGTGAGCACGGCGCTCTGGTTCGGCGCCAGCGTGTGGGAGTGAACGCCGGAGGGCAGCAGCTGCCGCACGATGGCGGGGCCCTCGGGCTCGATGCGGAAGTCGCCGGCGCGGAAACGATCGTCCAGGCCGTTGCCGTGGCGGAACCACTCCCGGGCGGCGGCGGTGCCCAGATCCCAGTCGGGCTTCGTCGGCCGCGTCGTGGTCGTCGGGGCGGGCTTGGCGGGTCGGGCTCCGACATTCGTCAAACGGTACAAGGGGTGCGAGGGGTCCGTTCCGGTCCCTAGGCCCGCGGCCAGGCCTCGGTCGGCCTCCGTCAGGGAGGCGATCTTAGCGCGGAGAGTCTGCGCCTGGGTGCGCACGGTGGCCAGGCGGCCCGCTTCGACGGGCGCGGGCAGGTCGCCGCGCACGA